>RFHH01000021.1 GCA_003696075.1 Acidobacteriota bacterium | reverse complement strand
ACGTAGAAGCCCTGGATGTAGTACGCCGCATTCGACTGGTCACCGGAGATGACATCGTCGGCGGGATCGTAGACGTCGTCCTTGGCCTTAAGGTACAGCCCCTGGATGTACAGGTTGCCCTGCTCGACCTGGAAGTCGATTCCGGTGCGGCTGTAGTCCACCGCGGTGGCGGAGTTGCCCGACCCAACATCGTCAAGGATATTGATCGAACCATCCCCGTTCGAATCCCAAAGGTACGAGAAGGTATCCCCACCTCGTGACCCGTCAAGGTAGAAGCCGCCGATGGTGAACCAGGGGAAGTCATAGGCGAGCCGGATCGCCGCATCCTTCTCGTCGGCTCCCATCGGGTCCTTCGTTCCGGACGCAATGGTCGCACTGTAGAAGAACCCGCTCTTGCGCCCGTAGAGGGTGACGAACGGCGTTCCCTTGCGGAGCTTCTCGCCGATGACGAAACCGGCGTCCAGCGGCGCCTTGTGGTCGCGAGTCATCCGCCGGCCGCCGTCGGCGAGGGTCTGGTACGGGTCGGCCCAGAAGAGAGATCCGGTGCCGCCGACGATGTTCACCTCCTGGCGCGGATGCCAACCGCCGACGACGGTCTCCAGAGCGACGTTGAAGTCGGTCTCGTCCTCGGCCTCGGCTTCCACCCAGAACGAGAAGTCGTTGCCCGCGTTTCCGGCGAGCATCAGCTCGACCTCGTGTCCGGGCTCGAGCTTCCAGCGATCGCTCGTGTCCTTCTTGTCGTACAGGTACCCCTTGATGCGGCCGGTGAGGAAGTTACCCGCTTCGAGGAAGAGGTTGTCGTCGACCTTCTTCATCGCGTCGGGAGCCGCAGTCCCGGGCTCGAGACGGTAGCCGTTCTCCTTGAACTTCCGGCCGTAGTCGTTGAGCGTCGGCCACGCCGAGTGGCAGGCCGTGCACGACAGGTCGTACTTCCGGGCGAACGCCGGAATCGCTTGCGCCGCCGGCCAGCTCGAGGCCACCACCGCGAGCACCGCCAGCACGATCCACGGCTTCCTGCCGAAGGTTGGGTGCATGAGATCCGTCCTCCTCTTGCCGGCCCGGCTGCCGCGCGCAGGCGGCGCCGGACGGCTGCTCGGGATCCGGAGGAGACCGCCGGCCGGCGGTCCCCCACCTCCTCGCCAAGATGGGGCGTCGCCGCTCTGGGGGACACCCCCGTCGGCCCGGGCCGGGCCGCCCTGGGCCATTTGGACTGCCGGAGGCGTACCTTTATGGTAATTTACGAATAAATGCAACCGAGTTCGGGGTACGCCCCGCGGCGCGTCACGAGCGGGCGAGACCCAGGGCCACCAGCAGGTTGGGAAGCAGGACGATCGCCGCAGCCATCGAGGTCCCGACACCGATCAGGAGCACCAGACCCAGGCTGGCGAGTCCCCGGTGGGACGCGAGCGCCAGGCTGCCGAAGCCGATCATCGTCGTCAGCGAGGCGATCAGGACGGCCCGTGCCGTGTGCCGCAGGACGGTCGTCATCCCGGCCTCCCCCTCGACGCCGAAGCGGTGGACGACGTGGACGCCGTTGTCGATCCCGACCCCCAGCACCAGGGGCAGGGCGACGAGGTTCGCGAGGTTGAAGTCGATACCGAGCAGGCGCATGAGCCCCAGGAGCCACACGACCCCCACCGCCAGGGGGATCATCGCCAGGATTGCCGGACGCGCGGCCCGGAAGTCGACGAGCAGGGTGAGGAGCACCACCGCGGCGCCCACGCCGAAGGCGAGGTCGAAACCCGAGGTGATCCGTTCGCTCATCCGCTGGAACATCCAGGGAAAACCGATCGTGCCCTCGGACACCCGGCGGCAGGCGTCGTTGAAAGCGGTCAGCGCGGAGGTATCGAAGATCTCGCCTGCGGGGTAGAGTCGGACGACGAACCGGCCGCTCCGCGTCACGAGCCGGCGCCGAAGTTCCGGGGGGAGATCCTCGGGGCCGGGAGGGGGGGCGGCCAGAGCCTGCCGGAGCCTCTCCAGGAGCCTGCCGGCCTGGCGCATCAGAGCCCGCTGGCCGCGCTCCCAGGCCGACCTCTCCGCATCCGTCGCCCGGGCCACCCTTTCCGCCAGCGCTGCCGCCTTCTCCCTCGCGCGGTCGAGGGCGCCGGCCACCTCGCCGAGACCGGCGACGAACGCCGCCTCCGCCGCTTGCTCCAGCGCACCTTCCAGATCGCGCAGGCCGGGTCCCAGCGGCGGCGGCGGGGCCGCCGCGTCGAGCGCCAGCCGGTCGATCCGCCGGGCGAGCTCGGCGGCCGCTGCGGCCGACGCCTCCGGGTCTTCGGGCAGCAGGTCCAGGACCGACTCGACCCGCCCGATCGCCGGCTCGCTGGCCGCCACACGCCGGATCCGGGCCACGTCGGCCAGATCGTCAGCGACCACCACGTTGAACAGGGGAGCCAGCTCCGGGTGCCGAAACAGGCGCATGAGATAACGGCGCGACTCCGCGCCGGCCGGAAGCATGCCGGCCACGTCGAGATCGAACCGCAGCCCGAACGCCGACCACCCGGCCAGCGCCGTCAACACCGCGGCCGTCGCCACGACAGCCCTCGGGTACCGGCAGACGCGGGCTGCCGCCGCCTCCACCCACAGGCGATCGACGGCCGCCACACCCCGCGCGTCCGGCCGCGGGGGCCTCACGCGGGCCCACAACACCAACAGCGCCGGCAACGTCGCGAGGACCGCCGCCAGGCAGAGGAGCACGCCCACCCCGGCCACCAGCCCCATCTCGGCGAAGCCGCGGAAGTCCATCAGGAGAATCGCGAAGAACGCCCCGGCCGTGGTGACGGCGGACACGACGACCGCCCTCCCCGTGGTGCGGAAGGCGCGGCGGACGGCGGAAGCGGGTGGAAGGCCTGCCCCGATCTGCAACTCGAATTCGGCGACAGGGTGGATCGCGTACGCGATCCCGACACCGATGAGCGTGGACAGGAACGAGGAGGTCACCATGTTCAGGTAGCCGAGCTCGAGCCTGACCGCTCCCCACGACCAGACGACGCCGATCCCGAGGGCGGCGACGGCGAGAAGAGCGTGCGAGCGCCACCGGAACGCCAGCAGTGCGAGCAGCGTCACTCCAGCGAGCGCGACGCCGGTGGTGCGCAGGGTGTCCCTTCGGACCGCCTCCATCTCCTCGACGACCAGCGCCGGATTCCCGGTGAGGGCGACGTGGACCTCGGGGTGTGCCTGCTCGACGAGCCCGGCGTGGTAGCGGACGGCGCCCACGAAGCGCCGCAGCGAGGGGAGAGCGTCGTCCGGATCGGACGGCGTGACGATCGCGAGCACCATCGGCGGGTCGGCCGACCCGAGGTACCCGCCCGCCACGGTTCCGGGACGCCGTCCCGCGAGAGCACCCGCGAGGCGGCTCTCGCGCAATCCCTCCACGGCGCTGGTGGGATCGTCGAGAAAGCGGCGCTCCGCATCGAGAACCATCTCGAGCCAGGAGAGATCCTCCGCCCTCGCCGCCCCCGCCGCGGCGGCCGCCGCCGGATCGGCCATGCGGGCGGCCAGGGTGCGCGCGACGAGGGCGTTGAGGTCACCGATGCCCCGGATCCGCACGCGGCCGCCCGCGAGCGCGTCGATCGTGGCTGCGGCGCGGCGGAGATCGTCCGGAGGGGCCAGGTACGGGAGATGGTCCAGGAGCCACCCGGTGTCGACGCGGTGGAACACCCCGGCCACGGCGGGCTCCCGGCCGAGCCTCTCCGCCAGCTCGTCGGCGGCCTCCTTCAGGGCGGCAAGCCCGGCCTGGTCCGCGGCCGGCTCGAGAACGGCGATCAACGGCTGCTCGCCGTCGAACTCCCGCTTCAGCTCCTCGGCGATCCGATGGCTGCGGTCGTCCTCGGGAACCAGCTCGCTTCGCGCCGTCCGCATCTCAACGCCGGCACCCAACCACACCGCGACGGCCGCCAGCAGGCCGGCGGCCAGGAGCACGCGCCCCGGCCGGCGGACCGCCACCTCGACGAGCGTGCGGAGCCCGGGGACCTCGCGCCTTGTCGTTTCGCCGTGCGGCACGTTCCGGTCAGTGGATCTTCTTCAGGTGGCGGAGAAAATCGGTATCGGTCGACAGGATCAGCCGCGTGTCCCTGCCGAGCGCCTTCTGCCACGCTTCGAGCGACCGCATGAAAGCGTAGAACTCCCGGTCCCTGCTGTAGGCAGCCGCGTAGATCCGGGTCGCCTCCGCATCGGCCTTCCCCATGATCTCCTGGCTGGTCTTGTAGGCCTCGGAACGGATCTTCCGCAGTTCGCGCTCCATCTGCCCGCGGATCTCCGCGCTCTTGCCCTGGCCCTCCGAGCGGTACTGCTCGGCGATCCGGTTGCGCTCGGAGATCATCCTCTCGTAGACCTTCCGGCGCACCGATTCGACATAGTCGATCCTTTTGAACCTCACGTCCACCAATTCGATGCCGTAGGCGGGCGTGATCTTCGCCGCGCGCTCGAGGATCTCCTGCTCCAGGGCTGCCCGGCCGGCCTCGATGCGCACCGTCTCCTGAGCCGGGTTCGTGGTGGTGATCTCCTGCGACACCTCGAATGGACGGTTCGAGGAGCGCACCGCCTCGATCAGGTCGTAGGCGGCGATCACGTTACGGGTCTGGCCGTCGATGATGTCGTCGAGGCGCGTCTGCGCGCCCTGCTGGTTCCGCACCGCCTGGAAGAACTTCAGCGGATCCTTGATCCGCCACCGCGCATAGGTGTCGACCCAGATGTACTTCTTGTCCTTCGTCGGTATCTGGTTGGCGTCCCCGTCCCAGGCGATCCAGCGCTTGTCGAACCGGTTGACCTTCTGGATGAAGGGCACCTTGAACCACAAGCCGGGCTCGGTGATCGGTTTCCCGACGGGCTTGCCGAACTGGGTCACGATGACCTGCTCCGTCTCGTCGACCACGAACGTGGCGGAGGCCAGGGTCACGAGGAGGACCAGCGCCGCCCCTGCCGCAACCAGCCGCTTCATCGTCCTCCCTCCGCGGGACGTGCTGCCAGGGCCTCGCCGTGAAGCCCGAGCAGTGGAACGAGATTGGGAAGATTTCCGTCGATGACCACCTTGTCCCCGAGGCGGGGCAGCAGCTCCTCGACGGTTTCGAGGTAGAGCCGCGTGCGCGTGACCTCGGGGGCCTTCCGGTACTCCTCGTAGACGGAGAGGAAGCGGGCCGCCTCGCCCTTCGCATTGTTGACACGCTCGAGCGCGTAACCCTCAGCGCGGCGGATCTGCTCCTCGGCCTCGCCCCTCGCCTTGGGTACGGCGCGGTTGTACTCCGCCCAGGCCTGGTTGACGAGCCGCTCCCTCTCTTGGAGGGCCTCGTTGACCTTGTTGAACGACGGTTTGACCGGATCCGGAGGGTTGACGTCTTGTAGCACGAGCTGCTCGACGCTGATCCCGATCTCGTAGCGATCACACAGCTCCTGGAGGAGCCTCCTCGCCTCCGAAGCCACTTCGGCGCGGCCGATGGTGAGCACCTCGTCGACGCTACGATCGCCGACCACCTGCCGCATGACGGCCTCCGACATGTCGCGGAAGGTGGTCACCGGGTCCCGCACCTTGAACAGGAACTTGTAGGGGTCGCGGATCTTGTACTGAACGACCCACTCCACGTCGGCGACGTTCAGATCGCCGGTCAGCATGAGCGATTCGTGCTCGTAGCCCTTCTTCTCGTACTCGGTGCGGACCCCCGGCCGCCGCGTCCGGAAACCGAACTCCTCCTTGAGCTGCCGCTGGGTCGGAAGCTTGTAGACCCTGTCGACGAACGGGATCTTGAAATTGAGGCCGGGCTCGTGAACCTCCCCCGTCCACTTGCCGAATCGGAGGACGATGGCCTCCTCCTCGGGCTGGACCTGGTAGACGCTCTGGCTCAGGGCCACCAGGAGCGCCAGCGCCACCGCCGCCCAGACCACCCAGCTCGCCTTCACGCGCGGGACGGGGGGGAGGGTGACCTCCGGGGGCCGCGGCCAGTCGGGATTCCGGTCCATGTCTCCCTCCGTCCGCCGAAAGACCGGCGCCCCGGCAGGATAGCGCGGCGGCCGCGCCGCCGCCGGGACCCGGGGAGGTCGGCGGCCTACAGGGCGGGGCCGGTTGGCCCGCGCGGCGGCGAAACCTAGATTTGACCCGTGTCAGCCCGCCCCGGCGCCGGCCGGCGGCCTGAGGCGGGGCAGGAGACGACCGTGCGCACCGAGAGAGGTTCCGGACGGCTGGGCCTTTTCATCTGGATCTTGATGATGGCCGCCGGGATCTTCGTCGCGTCCCGGACGATTCCCGTGCGGATCGCCGTGATGAAGCTTCACGACTTCGCCGACGAACAGACGCGCTACGTCGCCGTCACGCACCGCGGGGGCGAGCAGCGGCTCATCAAGGAAGTGCTGGACAAGGCCCACGAGCTGGGGATCCCACTCGAGCGCAAACAGCTCCGCTTCGAGAATCTCAAGAACGTCGTGCGCCTGCACATGACCCACGACGTGTCGATCGACCTCGAGTTCTACACCTGGACCTGGCACTACGACAAGACGTTCGAGCACATCAAGCTCTGACCGGATCCCCGCCGCCCGTTTCCTCCGGCGTCCGACCGGCGACCACCTGGCCCGCGGCGACGACCGCGTGGATCCGCGCCGAACCGAGCGCGTAGAGGAGGTCTCGCCGGTGCTCAGCGTCGAGCACGAGCAGATCGCACCGCTTGCCGGGCTCGATCGTTCCGGCCTCGCCGCCGACCCCGGCGGCAGCGGCCGCGTTCCGCGTCGCCGCCACGATCGCCTCGTCCACCGTGAGCCCGCACAACAGGCAGCCGAGCTGCATCACCAGCGGCAGTGACTCGCACGGACACGTTCCGGGATTGAGGTCGGTGGCGAGCGCCACCGGGACGCCGAGGTCGATCATCTCCCGGGCACGCGCGTAGCGGTTCATCCGGAGGAACAGGCTCGCTCCCGGAATGAGCACGGCGATCGTTCCCGCGGCCGCGAGGGCGCGCAGGCCTTCCGTCGAGGCGTGCTCGAGGTGGTCCGCGCTCGCCGCCTCGTGGTCGGCCGCGAGGCGGGCGGCGCCGTCGTCGGCGAGCTGATCGGCGTGAACCTTCACAGCGAGCCCGAGCTGGCGCGCGCGCCCGAGCACTTTCGCGGCCTCGTCGAGGCTGAAGGCGTGCTCGTCGACGAACACGTCGGCGAACCGCGCGAGACCCTCGTCGACCACCGCGGGGAGCATCTCCTCGCAGACCTCTTCCACGTAGCGGCGGCGGGACGCTTCCGATCGCCGGGCCTCGAGGGGAAACGTGTGGGCGCCGAGAAACGTCGGAACGACGCGGTAGGGCCGGCGGCGGGCGGCCTCGCGCACCACCCTCAGGATCTTCAGCTCCGCCTCGGTCGACAAACCGTAGCCGCTCTTCACCTCGATGGTGGTCGCGCCCCTCGCCGCGAGCCGGTCGAGCCTGGCGAGCGCGAGCTCGAGGAGCGTCGCCTCGTCGGCCCGGCGGGTGGCGGCCACGGTCCGGAGGATGCCGCCGCCGCGGGCGGCGATCTCGGAGTAGGTGGCCCCGGCCAGGCGCTGTTCGAACTCGTCGGCGCGGTTCCCCGCCCAAACGAGGTGCGTGTGCGGATCGACCAGCCCCGGCAGGACCGCCCTTCCGCCGACGTCGAGGCGCGTCGCCCCGGGCAGCGCCGTGACGGACGCCGGCAGGTCGCGCTCGGGTCCCACCCAGACGATTCGGCCCCGGCGCGCGGCCACCGCGCCCCTGGGGACCACTGCGGCCGCGCCCTGCTCCGCGCCGCGCGCCGGGCCCCGGCCGGCGCAGGTCACGAGCTCGGAGATCCCGGTGACGAGCAGATCGGCCTCGGCGCGGGCCGGCCGCGGGTCAGTCATGACTCTCCGAGGGCCCCGGCGGGCGCGTGGTCCGTGCCCGCAGGCGCTCGACGATCCCCGCCTCCTGACGTCTGACCTCCAAGAGCCGGCGGTGCTCGTCGATCAGCGCGTTCAGGCGGTTTTCGAACGTCTCGCGCTCGATCTTCATCCTGATGATCTGCTGCTCGATGCGGACCATCTCCTGGCGCGTTTGCTCCAGGAGCTGCTCGGCCCGCCGCCGGGCGTCGGCCATGATGCGCTCCGCTTCCCGCTGCGCCTGCGCCTTCCTCTCCTCGGCCAAGCGCTCGGCGCTGGCCAGCGCCTCGACGAGCGTGCGTTCGCGGCTCCGGAACTCCTCCAGTTCGCGGAGGAGCGCCTCCCGCGCCCGCTGCAGTTCCTCCCGCTCCAGGTTCGCCTGGGAGAGCGCATCCGCACACGCGCGGAGAAAGCTCTCCACCTCGTGCCGGTTGTAGCCGAGCAGTTCCCGTCGGAAGCGCTTCGATTCGATGTCGAGCGGGGTGAGCGGCATCGGCGTCCCCTCCGAGGTTCCCTCTGGGCGAACCTTCGGAAAATATATGAGAGAGCGAGGACATGTAAAGACAGTCCCGGGAGCGGGCGGTGGGGCGGACGGGGTACGGTCAGCCGCGGCTCCGCAGCGGCCGGTAGAGGATGAACGTCATGTCGTCCGGCTTGGAGGGATGCCCCTCCGCGGGCCGGACCATCCGGGCCCGCCCTTCCTCGGCCAGCGACGCGGCCACGCGGGCCAGTTTCCCGGCGCGGATCCGCCCGATCAGCTCCGCCGTGGAAAAGTTGTCGGCGAGTCCGTCGCTTCCGACGAGGAGCGTGTCCCTGGGCGCCAGCCACAGCGAAGAGCCGATCGTGATGTGCATGTCGGACGCCCCGATCATGTTGGACACGAAATGGCGCTGCTCGTGCGCCAGCGCCTCCGTCTCGTTCAGAAGTCCCGACTCCAACGCGTAGCCGACGGGGGAGTGGGCGACCGTTTGGAGCTTCAGGCGGCCGCGCTGGCCCGTCAGGAGCACGAAGGCGTCGCCGACGTGGTAGGGACGAAGCGTGCGTTCCCGAATCTGCGCCACGGCCAGGGTCGCACCGGCGCCCGGCGCGCGCTCGAGTATCGTCCGGTTCGCGTTCTCGATCCCGTCCAGGACCGCCGTGCGGATCGGGCGCCCGTGCGCCAGGCCCGTGTCGAGCGAGGCGCGGAGGGCCTCGACCGCGATCCGCGCGGCATCGGCGCCGTTCGGCCGCCCGCCCATCCCGTCGGCGACCACCAGGACGCAGGCGTCGGGACCGTACGGGATGACGGCCGCCGCGTCCTCGTTGGGGCCTTCCCGCTCGGGGGAGCGGTGCGTGAACACCGCCACTTCGCCCCCGGCAACCGGTACGAGGACCGGTTCCGGCAGGTCCACCGAAGCGAAGATCCGCGACTGCCGCGCCGCGGTGATGAGGCCGCCCGCCATCCGTCTCCTCTCCGGGGATCATAGTCCCCGGGGGGGCGCCGCGGCGCGCCGGCGCCTTCAATCGACTGAAAAACAAAGGCCTTAGCCGGGCGCGCTTCGCTCATGGAGACGGGCGTGGTCCGAAGATCGCCGTTCCGACCCGGACGATCGTCGCCCCTTCCTCGATGGCCACCTCGAAATCGTGGGACATGCCCATCGAGAGGTGAACGAGCTCGATGGGGCCCCCGCGGCGGGGCCGCTCCGCTTCGGCGAGCCGGCGAAGGGCGCGGAACCAGGAACGTGAAGCTTCGGGATCCTCCTCGAACGGGGGAACCGCCATCAGGCCCCGCACGCGGATGCCCTCGGCCCGCTCGAGACGATCGAGGAGTCCTGGAAGCTCCCGGGGCGACACGCCGCTCTTCGTCGGCTCGGCGGCGAGGTTCACCTCCACGAGCGTCTCGACCGGGCGGCCGCGCTCGCGGCCCAGCCGGTCGAGCGTCTCCGCCAGCCGGAGCGAGTCGAGCGACTGGATCATGCTGAACAGGCCGACCGCCTTGCGCGCCTTGTTCCGCTGCAGATGCCCGATGAGATGCCAGGTCGGGCCGGGCACCTTCGGGATCTTGGCCGCCGCCTCCTGGACGCGGTTCTCCCCGAAGATCCGAAGACCGGCGGCGTACGCCTCGGCGATGACCTCGGCTGGAACCGTCTTCGTCACCGCCACGAGCTGCACCTCCGCCGGATCGCGGCCCGCCCGCCGTGCAGCTTCCGCGATCTTCTCCCGTACGGCGTCGATGCGGCCGGCGAGGGTCACGGGCGCTCGACCTCCCTCTCCCCGGACTCGCGGGTGTCCATCGCCCGGTTGGCCAAGGCGTCGGCGTCCGCGTTCTCCGACCGGCCCACGTGCTCGATCTCGAACCGGGCGAATCGCGCGGCGAGTTCCTGGACCCGCGCGGCGAGGTCCTTGAGGTGCGGCTGCCGGATCTTGTACCGCCCGGTGACCTGGCGCTGCACCAGCTCGCTGTCGGTGTGGACCGTCAGCTCCTGCGCGCCGAGTTCGAGAGCCGACTCGAGCGCTGCGATCAGCCCGCGGTACTCGGCCACGTTGTTCGTGGCGCGACCGAGGTAACCCCACCGCTCCCTGAGCCGCCGGCCGCGCGAATCGGTGATGATGACGCCGTACCCGGCCGGTCCCGGGTTCCCGCGCGCGCCACCGTCGATCCAGGCTTCGAGCTTCACGGGGGTGCGGCGGCGTTCCGGCTCACGAGAGCCCGGAGCGCGCCGGCGGGCCGGCGACACCGTCACCCGGTTCGCCGGGAGGCGCGGCGCCCTCACCCTTCGACGGGCCCGCGTCGTCCATCGCGGCGGGCACATAGAGAATGCGACGGCAGGAATCGCACGTGACGAGGTCCTCGCCGCGCCGCGCGAGGTTGATCACCTGGGGCCGCAGCCGCACGTGGCACGCGCTGCACGCGCTGTTCTCGATCGCCGCCATCGCCACGCCGTCGCGCGCTTTGAACACGATCTCGAACCGACGGAGGTAGAGGGGATCGAGCCGCCGGGTGATCTCTTGGCGTTCCCGATCGAGCTCCCCCAGGCGGCGGGCGGCCTCGGCCAGCTCCTCTTCCAGCGCTTTGCGGTCGGCGTCCGTCTTCTCCCGCTCCACTCGGATATGCTCGTCGGCTTCCGCCGCGGGGCCGGCGAGCGACTCGATTTCCTCCTCCGCAGCCGCGATCTTCTCCTCGAGGCCGGCCAGGGCGGCTTTGTTGATGTCGATCTCGTTGAGGGCGGCGCTGTACTCCCGCTGGTTCGTCACCCGCATGAGCTTCTGCTGGGCGCGCTCGAGCCTCTCCATGACCTCCTGCCGCTGCCGGAACAGGCCGGTCCTCTCCTCCGTGAGCTCCTCGTGACGGAGTCTCGCCGCCCCGATCTCCTCGACCCGCTGCCGGAACCGTTCCTCGAGCTCCTCGAGCCGGGCCGGGGCCTCCTGGCGCATCTGCTCCAGACGACGCATTTCGAGCGCGATCCGCTGCAACTGCACCAGGAGCCTGATATTCTCGTTCAAGGCGATCTCCCTCCGAGATCTGGCAGGTCCCGCCCGGCTGGTGGGCCCACCAGGGCTCGAACCTGGGACCAGCTGATTATGAGTCAGCCGCTCTGACCATCTGAGCTATGGGCCCCAAACCAAATAGGCTAGCACACGGGCTCCCCGTCTTCCGGTGGGCCGGAGCGCTCTGCCTCCTGCCGCTCGCGGCGGCCGGCGCCCCCGGCGGGGAGGGGACCGTCGAGCGCGTCCACCGCGTCCAGGTGGACGTCTCCGTGATCGATCCGCGCGGTGACGACTGGGCGTCGGTGCCGCACCTGCCGCGCGACGCGTTCGAGATCAGGATCGACGGGGAGCCGCTCAGCCCGCAGATCGCGGCTCGCACCGAGTTCGACGAGATCTGCCCCGATGCGGAGCGAACCGGTCCGGCGCTGCTCGCCGATCCGCGGCCGACCCTCGTGGTCCTCGCCGACCTCAATTTCCTCGACGCGAGGGCGCGGCACGCGGTGGCACGGGCTTTGGATGACCTGGCGGACATCGCGGCTGCCCGGCCGATACGCGTGAAGGTCCTCGCTTTCGGCCACCGCGTGACGGCGCTGACTCCGTCCTTCACCTCCGATCCCGAGGTCATCAGGAGCGCGGCGGACGATCTCCGCAGGACGGTCGGTTCCGGACCGCCTCTCATCCCCAGGGATCCCCCGACGGCCACGTTCTCCCCCCCGCGCCCCGAGCTGTCGGCGCCGGTGGACGTCGTCGAGCCGGCCCCACCCGATCCGGAACGCCTCCGGCCGCCGTTCGCCGTCGCCGCACCGCAGCTCGGCGCGGTGACGGCCAGCGGCCCGCGCGGCCCGCGCGAGCCGATCTCCCCCGACCGGGAGCTGGCTGAGCGGAGCGACTTCGACCCGCGCCCCTCGCTGGCCGCGATCGAGTCCGTGCTGCTCTCCCATGCCGGAGAACCGGGGCGGAAGGCGCTCGTCCTGTTCACCAGCGACTGGTTCGATCTTCCGGATCGGCTCTGGCTGTCGGAGATGAGCGAGACGCTGCTCGCCGCGCAGAACGGCTTCACGGTGTGGACGGTGGACGCGCGCGGCCTCGCGGCCGCCGGCCACCGGCCGAGCGGTCTGTTGGGCCAGCTCGCGGCAGCGTCCGGCGGCGGCACGGTCCGCTCTGCGGGACGCCTTGCGGTGGCCTTCGAGCGCGCCCTCAGCCAGCTCTCCTGCTACTACCTGTTCAGCATTCCCGCGGAACCTCCCGAGCGGGGCAGCGAGCGGCACAGCGTGACCGTGGCGCTGGACACGCGGCGTCACCCCGAGTACTGGGCGTACCGCGTCAAGAATCCGAACGGCTTCACGCTCCTCTCCCCCGCCCGCCACCGCGAGCGCCTCCGGCTGGCCGCCCTGATGGAGCCCGACGCCCATCGCTTTCCCGAGGTGCGCGTGAGCGCGTCCTATCCGGACGGGAAGAAGTGGGTGATGCCCGTCGAGTTCTCGGTGCTGCTCTCCGACCTCTCGTTCGAACCGACGGGGAAGGGTTTCGAGGCCCGCTTCGGCTGGGAGGGCATCGTCACCGACGAGGAAGGGCGCACGCGCTGCCGGCTCGGGGACGGCCGGGTGCGCCGCGTGCGCGTCGCCTCGCCTCCCGCACGCCATCCGCCCACGATGCTCGTGGTGCGCACGGCATGCCCGCTCGGCGGACCCGGACTTCTCGACGTCCGGGTGGTCGTCGAAGATATCGTCTCCGGCGAGATCGGTGCCGGGACATCGTTCGTCGATGTGCCGGAACCCGGCGGAGGCCTGGCCCGCTTCTCGCCGCTCCGCCTCGGTGTCGCCTCCGGCCGCGATTTCCTCGTCGCCCTTCCGCTGCCCGCGGCCGACGTACCGCGCGACGAGGCGCGGGCGGCATTCGTGCCGCTACGCCCGGGAGAAGCGGTGCTGACGACCGACCGCCTCGCCGCGCGCTTCGTCGCTTGTGGCCAAGAGCCGCCACCGCGGGTCGTGCTCTATCGGCGCTCCAGCGGCGCGGCCACTCCGAAGGTCGAGGCCCTGTACCAGCTGCTGACCGCGGCGCGCGGCGCGGTCTCGCGGGGCGGCACCGTCTGCCGCGAGTACGAGGCGGTCGTCCCGGAAAAGACGCTGGGGCCCGGCCGCTACGGGCTGGCCATCCTGGATCGCCGGCGCCGAATCCCCTCCCGCGCCGCTCTCGAGTCCCTTCTCGCGGCCGGGGAGGCGGAGGCGAGGGCCGAATTCCGCGTGGCTCCGGCTCCGCAGTTTCTCCCGCCCGGCGACCACGCCGGCCGCCGGCCGGAAGCGGACGCGCCGCTTCTCACGCGCCGGCCGGCGGGCGCGGTCCGCGAGTCACGAACGGCAGGAGAAGCCGAGCCCGCGCCGGCTGCCTGAGCTTCCGCAGGGCTTTCGATTCGATTTGCCGGATCCTCTCGCGGGTGACATCGAAGGAGGTGCCCACCTCCTCGAGCGTGTGCTCGCTGCCGTCTTCGACGCCGAAACGCAGCTTGAGGACCTTCTCCTCCCTCGGTGTCAACGTCTTCAGCACGCTGTTCGTCTGCTCCCGGAGGTTCATCCGGACGACGGCCTCGTCGGGGGACTGCGCCTTCTTGTCCTCGATGAAGTCCCCCAGATGCGAATCCTCGTCCTCGCCGATCGGGGTCTCCAGCGAAATCGGCTCCTGGGCGATCTTGAGCACCCGGCGGACCTTGCCCACCGGAACGCCCATCCTCTCGGCGATCTCCTCCGGGGTCGGTTCTCGTCCCAGCTCCTGCAACAGCGAGCGGGAGGTGCGAACGAGCTTGTTGATGGTCTCGATCATGTGGACCGGAATCCGGATCGTCCGCGCCTGGTCCGCGATCGCCCTCGTGATCGCCTGCCGGATCCACCACGTGGCGTATGTGGAGAACTTGTACCCGCGCTTGTACTCGAACTTGTCGACGGCCTTCATCAGGCCGATGTTCCCTTCCTGAATCAGGTCCAGGAACTGCAGCCCCCTGTTCGTGTACTTCTTCGCGATCGAGACCACGAGCCGCAGGTTGGCCTCGATGAGCTCACGCTTCGCCTGGGCCGCCTCCGCCTCGCCGCGCCGGATCTCCTCGGCGAGCTCCGCCACGTCGTCCGCCGACGCCCTGAACGTCGCCTCGATGAAGGCGACCTCGTCGCGGGCATCGGTGATCTTCTGCTGGAGCTCCCTGCGCGAGGCGGGGTCGCGCACGCCGCGGAGCCTCTGGCCGAGATCCTTCGCGGTACGCCGGTGCTTGCGCAGGTTCGCGGCCGCCCGTTTGACCTCCGCGGCCAGCTTCGCCACGTACCTCTGGGAGAGCTGCATGGCCTCCACCGTGGCGCAGACCTGCTGCTCGAGCCGTTCCACGCGGCGGAGACACTCCCGGTAGGCCCGGGACCCCGGCGTGAGGCGCTGCCGCCGCGACCACTCCTTCTCGAGTTCCTGGGCCTGGCGCCGGAGCTTCCGCAGCAGCTTGGTGGCGTGCGCCGTCTTCCGCGCGAGCACCTCCTCGCGCGCCAGGTTGGCCTCCCGCGCCCCGATCGTCCCGTCGTCGATGTCGAAGGCCTCCTCGACCAGCTTGGGAGCGATCTTCAGTCGGTCGTGAAGCCCGCAAATCTCCGCGAGACCGAACCGGCTCCTGGCGAGGGCGCGGAGCACCCGGAGCTCCCCGGCCTCGATACGCTTGGCGATCCTGACCTCCCCCTCGCGCGTGAGGAGAGGAACCGTTCCCATCTCGCGCAGATACATCCGCACGGGGTCATTGGTGCGTTCCGGCTCGGGCGGAACGAGGGCCTTCTTCGTCGTCTCGAGGCGGCGCTCCGCCGCGGGCTCCTCCAGCAGCGGGTCCTCCCCTTCCGCCTCGTCCGCATCGATGACGTCGACCTCGTGCGTTCGCAGAAGCTCGAACAGCTCCTCCATCTCCCCCCGATCGGCGATCAGCTCGTCCGGGAGGTGCTCCTTGATTTCCTCCCGCGTGATCGAGCCCTTCTCGCAGGCGAGCGCGAGCAGGGTGCCGACCTCCTCGTATTTCTCCTGGATCTTCACGGTTCCTCTCCCTCGCGCGTCCGGCGCGTCCGGACCTGGCGGGAACTGGAACGGCATGCGCAACCCCGCTCGAGGCTGCTCGGCCCCGCAGCGGGCCGTCCGGGGACGGCCATGGTGCCGGCGGCGGGCTTCAGCATTTCCGGGCCGCCGTGCTGCCGGCGCCGCTCATGGCGGCGATCCGCCGGGCCAGCGTGACCTTCTCCTCGAGCAGGCGATCGACCTCCTGAGGATCCTCCTCCATTTCGATCAGTCGTTGGAGAGACCGCAATCTCCCCCTCAATTCCTCCTCTTCCAGATGGCGGAGAACGCCGCGCACCTGCTCGCCGTCCGGAGCCGGCCCCTCGGCGAATGCCAGCCGAAGCAGCTCCGCGCGGTCCTCTTCCGGCAGGTCCCGCGACAGCTCCGGCAGGTCGGGAACCGATCCGGACGCCAGCGCGGCACGCCACGCCGCCACGAGGCGGCGCGCCGCCGGGCCGAGGCGCTCCTCCGGGAGCTCTTCCAGGACCGTCGCCGCGGCCTCGGGCTCGCGCAGGGCCCGATCGGCGAGGTAGCGGACGAGAACCGCTTCCCACTCGGTGAGCCGGCGCCGGGCGCGGGCGCCGTCGAGGGCGGCCGCCCCCAAACGCCGGCGCCGCTCGCGGGCGGCCCGCGTCAGCTCCTCCCTCAAGGCCCGCTCGTCGATGTGCATCGCGTCCGCGACCGCGCTCGCGGCGTCGGCCCGTGTCACCGCATTGGGGATCGCCGCCAGGTGCTGCAGGATCTGCTCCAGCGCCGCCGCCCGTCCTTCCACGGTCCGGAGATCGAACGACCGCCCCGCCTGCTCGACGAGGAATTGCGGGAGTTCCGGGGCGGCATCGATCAGGCGGAGCGCCGCCTCGGCGCCCCGGAGCCGGACGAAGTCGTCGGGATCCATCCCGTCGGGTGGGAAGGCCGCGCGGACGGCCAGACCGGCCTGCAGGAGGGGAGCCAGTGCCCGCGTCGCGGCGCGGCGGCCGGCGTCGTCCCCGTCGAAGAGAAGCACGACGCGGCTCGCCCAGCGCTTGAGCAGCCGGACGTGCCCCTCGGCGAGCGCCGTTCCGCACAGCGCGACCACGCCGGGAACCCCGGCTGCGGCGAGCGACAGGGCGTCGAAGTAGCCCTCGACGAGGACCGCCCGGCCCGTGCGGTGGATCTCCCCCGCGGCCTCGGAGAGGCGGAAGAGCGTCCTTCCCTTGTCGTACACCTCGGTTTCCGGACCGTTGAGGTATTTCGGCTCGCCCTCCCCCACGATCCGCCCGCCGAAGGAGACGATGCGGCCCGAGGTGTCGCGAATCGGGAAGGTGACCCGGTTCCGGAAACGATCGTAGACGCCGCGCCCGCTCTGCCGGTCGACGACGAGCCCGGCGTCCCGGAGGGTCTCCACCGTGTGACCGCGGCCTGTCAGGTGGCGGAGCAGCTCCTCCCACCCGGCCGGGGCGAACCCGAGTCCGAAGCGCTCCGCCGCATCGCCGAGGCCCCGCGACTGGAGGAGCCGCCGGGCCGCCTCGGCATCGGGCCTGCCGAGTCGGGCCCGGAAGAACGCCTGGGCGGCCTCCAGCGCCGCCAGGAGCTTCTCCCGTCGCCCGCTGGAGTGCCCCCGCCCACGGGGCGCGGGCGCCGGCACGTTGAACCGCTCTCCGAGCCAGCGCACCGCCTCGGCGAACTCCAGGTGGTGCAGCTCCTGGACGAACCGGAAGACGTCACCGCCCCGCTGGCAGCCGAAGCAGTAGTACAGCCCCTTGTCGGGGTCGACCGAGAAGCTGGGGGTCTTCTCCTGGTGGAAGGGGCACAGGCCCACCCATGCCCGACCGGCCTTCTTCAGGTTGACCGTTTCGCCGACGACCTGGAGGATGTCGGCGGCGTCGCGGACGGCGCCGAGGTAGTCCCTGAATCCGGCGTCAGCCATCCGACCCCCGGCGCCCCGGGACCGGGCCGGCACCGGGCTCCTCCCCGGAGCGGCGCGCCGACCTCCCACCGAGCCGCATGCGCACCCCGCCAAGCCTCGGCCGCTGACTCGCAGCGCCTCTCGCAGGCGACCGACCGTGGTCGGCCCGGCCCTCCGCCCTGGTCGGTGGCCCTGCCCGGCCGCCTCCTCCAAACGGCCGGGACCTTCGACCCCGCGAACCCCGCCGGAGGCGCGTCCTCGCGCCCCCCGCTCGCTGGTTCATGCTACCGCGGGCCCCTCGGGCCGGCAAAGCATTTTTCGCCTCCCGGTGTCCCCCGAACGGGATCCCGGAAACCGCCGCGGAGCCTGGCGGCCGATGCCGGACGGGGCAGGGTCACCGCGTTTTCGCCCCCGCATCGAGGATCGCCCGGGCGGCGCAGGCCGCCCCGTAACCGTTGTCGATGTTGACCACGGTCACCCCCCCGGAGCAGGAGCCGAGCATGGTCAACAGAGCCGCGAGACCGCCGCGGCTCACGCCGTAGCCGACGCTCGTCGGAACGCCGATCACCGGGGCGGCGACGAGCCCCGCGATCACCCCCGGCAGCGCCCCCTCCATGCCGGCGACCGCGACGATCACCCGGGCCCGCCGGAGGACATCCGCGTTCTCCAGGAGGCGATGGACGCCCGCGACACCCACGTCGTACAGCCGCTCCGGCCGGAGGCCCATCGCCACCGCGGAGACGGCAACCTCCTCGGCCACAGGCAGATCCGCCGTGCCCGCCGACACGACCAGCAGCCCCGGCTTCCCCCTGCCGCCGCGGCCGGGCCGGAGGAGGAAGGTCCGGGAGACGGGATCGTAGCGGCCACGCGGATGGCGTTCCTGGAGGCGGCGGCCACTGTCCGCGTCCAGCCGGGTGACCAGCACCACGCGGCGCCGCGAGACGAGATGATCGACGATCGCGAAGATCTGCTCCGGGCTCTTGCCCTCCCCGAGAACCGCCTCGGGGATCCCCCGCCGGACCTCCCTGTGGTGGTCGATGCGGGCGACGCCGATGTCCGCCGTCGCCAGGCCGGCGATCCGCTCCAGGGCCTCGGCGACGCCGGTCGTGCCGGCGGCCACCTCTCGGAGGAGTCGTTCCAGGGCGGCTCGGTCCATGGGCTCGGCCTCGGGGTCCGGGGGGCTTCCTCATTGACCCGGGATCGCCCGCCATGTTAGACAAGTCGGGGCGCCCGCGCGCCCCCGGGCGGAGAGCGCGCCGGGATCCGGACGCACCGCCCAAGGGAGGAATGTGGATGAACAAGGCGGCCCTGATCGAGAAGATCGCCGAAGACGCAGGCATCACCAAGGCGGCCGCGAGCCGGGCGATCGAGTCCCTGATCGAGGGGGTCACGAACTCGCTGCGTCGCGGGGAGAGAACGACGCTCGTCGGGTTCGGAACCTTCACGGTCTCGCAGCGGCGCGGCCGCACCGGCCGGAATCCGCAGACGGGCGCGACGATCCACATCGCGCCGAAGAAGGTCGTTCGTTTCAAGGCGGGAAAGGACCTCGAGGAGCTGCTGAACCGCTGACGCGGCGGTTCGAGCGAACCGGGGCGGCAGCCGGGCCGGAGTGAAGCTGCGCCCGGGTCGCGGGCGCCACTCTCACTCGATCACTGCGATCAGGTCCCCCGACTCGACGGTCTGCCCCGCGCGGACCGCGAGCCGCCGCACCCGCCCGGGGCGCGGCGCGGGGATCTCGTTCTCCATCTTCATCGCCTCCAGGACGATCAGTCCCTGGCCCTCACCGACCTCTTCGTCCTCCTTGACCAGCTCCGCCACGACGCGGCCGGGCATCGTCGCCCGCACCTCCGTCGGCCCCTTGGAGGCGAGCTTGGCGCCCGCGGTGGAGGCGAGCGGATCGGTGATGCGCACCAGGTCGAGGTAGCCGCCGCGCCGGACCGCGTACCGGTCCCGCGAGTCGCGGCGGACCGACACCTCGTAGGATCGCCCGCCGAGGATGAGGGAGAGGAACGATCCCTCGAGCACCGCCGCATCGACATCGTGCCAGCGGTCACCGATGCGGACTCGATAGCCGCCCTCGGTCTCGCGGACCTCCACCTCCCACTCCACTCCGTCGCGAGACGCCAGGAACCTCATCGAAGCCGTGCCCCCAGAGCGCGGAGCCGTCCCAGACGCACCCACGACGACCCGGACTCGCCCGGCGGCCGGCGGCTCGGCATTCGCGCTCGCTCGCGATAGGCGGCGATCGCCGCCGCGATCACCGGCACGGTCTCGTCCTCCTCGGGGGGAGGGGCGAGAAGCTCCTCGAGATGTTCGGCGATGTATCCCGTGTGGATCTTCCCGGCGACGAAGTCGGGCTCGTCCATGATCCGGCGCAGAAACGGAATGTTCGTCGTCAGCCCGTCGAGACGGTACTCGTCCAGAGCGCGCCGCATCCGGCGGATCGCCTCGCGGCGGTCGGCGCCGCGCGCGATCAGCTTCCCGATCATCGGATCGTATTCCACGGGGACCCGGTATCCTGAGGCGACCGCCGAGTCGTCGCGGATTCCCGGCCCGGACGGAATGCGGGCGGTTTCGATCAGGCCCGGGCAGGGCGAGAAGTTCCGGTGCGGATCCTCGGCGGTGATCCGGCACTCGATCGCGTGGCCCCGGGGCGACAGCCGCTCCGCGCTCCAGGGCAGCGGGCGACCCGCCGCGATGAGGATCTGCGCCTCGACCAGGTCGACGCCGTAGACCTCCTCGGTCACCGGGTGCTCGACCTGCAGGCGGGTGTTCATCTCCATGAAGTAGAACGAGCCGTCGTCGTCCCTGAGGAATTCCACCGTGCCGGCGCCGACGTAGCCGGCAGCCCTGGCGGCGGTGAGCGCGAGTTCGCTGATCTTCGCCCGGGCATCGTCGTCGACCACCGGCGACGGCGACTCCTCGATGATCTTCTGGTGCCGCCGCTGGATCGAGCATTCCCGCTCCCCCAGCGCCAGGCCCCGCCCCCGGGCGTCGAACAGCACCTGAACCTCGATGTGGCGCGGCCGCTCCAGATAGCGCTCGAAGTACACGGTGTCGTCGCCGAAGCTCGAGCGGGCCTCCGACCTCGCCCGTTCCAGCGCCGCAGGAAGCTCCTCGGGGGAGCGCACGATCCGCATGCCCTTTCCGCCGCCCCCGGCCGCGGCCTTGATCATCAGCGGATAGCCGACCTTCGCCGCCGCGGCCGCCGCTCCCTCGTCCGTCACCGCGCCGCTGCCGGGAACCACCGGCACACCAGCGGCCGCCATGCGGCGCCGCGCCTCCACCTTGTCCCCCATGGCCCGCATCGATTCGGGGGTCGGCCCGATGAACGTGATCCCGGCGTCGCGGCAGGCGTCGGCGAAGTCCGGGTTCTCGGCCAGGAATCCGTATCCCGGATGGATCGCGTCCGCCCCGCATCGCCTCGCCGTGTCGATGATCCTGTCGATCCTGAGATAGGACTCCGCCGCCGGCGCGGGGCCGATCGGGTAAGCCTCCCGCGCGAGCCGCACGTGCGGAGCCGTCCGGTCCGCGGCCGAGTAGACCGCCACGGCCGGGATGTTGAGGTCCCAGCACGCCCTGATCACCCGCACCGCGATCTCGCCGCGGTTGGCCACCAGGATCTTCCTGAACGGGAGGTCACTCACAGCGGTATGTTCCCGTGCTTCTTGGGCGGCAGCCCGTCGACCTTGGTCGCCAGGCGCCTCAAGGCGGACACGAGGCGCCGGCGGGTGTCGGCTGGCTCGATCACCGCGTCGACGTAGCCGCGCTCTGCGGCGACGTACGGATTGGCGAAAGCCTCGCGGTACTCGCGGACTTTCTCCTCCTTGAACCGCTCCGGGTCGGGCGCCGCCGCGATCTCCCTCCGGTACAGGATCTCGACCGCGCCCTCCGCGCCCATGACGGCGATCTCCGCTGTCGGCCAGGCCAGATTGACATCGGTGCGGATGTGCTTGCTCGCCATCACGCAGTAGGCGCCGCCATAGGCCTTCCGGGTGATCACGGTGAGCTTGGGAACCGTAGCCTCGGCGAACGCGTACAACAGTTTGGCCCCGTGGACGATGATGCCGCCATGTTCCTGGGCCACGCCCGGCAGGAAGCCGGGGACGTCCTCGAACACGACCAGCGGGATGTTGAAGGCATCGCAGAAGCGCACGAAGCGCGCACCCTTGCGAGACGCGTCGATGTCGAGGACCCCGGCCAGCACCGCCGGCTGGTTGGCCACCACCCCGACCGGACAGCCGTCGAGGTGGGCGAAGCCGACGACGATGTTCTTCGCCCAGTGCTCGTGAACCTCGAAAAACTCCCCGTCGTCCACCACCCGCGAAATGACTTGCTTGATGTCGTACGGGTCGCGCGGGTTCTCCGGCACGATGCCGTTGAGGGCCTCGTCCCGCCGGTCCGGAGGATCCTCGGTCGGCCGGCGGGGTGGATCCTCATGATTGTTTTGCGGCAAATAGGAGAGGAGCTTCTTGATCAGGCCAAGCGCATGAGCATCGTCGTGGGCTGCGAAGTGGGCCACCCCGGACTTTCCGGCGTGTGTCATCGCCCCGCCGAGCTCCTCCTTGGTCACCTCCTCGTGCGTGACGGCCCGGATGACGTCGGGCCCCGTGATGAACATGTGCGCGCTGTCCTGCACCATGATGGTGAAATCGGTGATGGCCGGCGAGTACACCGCTCCCCCGGCGCATGGCCCCATGATCGCGGAGATCTGCGGGATCACACCGGAGGCCAGCGTGTTGCGGAGAAAGATGTCCGCGTAGCCGGCGAGCGAGGCCGCTCCCTCCTGAATCCGCGCTCCTCCGGAGTCGTTGAGTCCGATCACCGGGCAGCCGACCGACAGCGCCTGGTCCATGATCTTGCAGATCTTCTTGGCGTAGGTTTCGGAGAGGGAACCGCCGAACACCGTGAAATCCTGCGCGAACAGGGCCACAGGCCGGCCTTCGATCGTGGCAAAGCCGGTGACCACCCCGTCGCCCGGTATTCGCCGGCGCTCCATGCCGAAGTCGGTGCAGCGGTGGACGACCAGGGCGTCCGTCTCCTCGAAACTGCCGGGATCGACCAGGAGCTCGATCCGCTCCCTGGCGGTGAGCTTCCCCGCGGCGTGCTGGCGCTCCACGCGCTCCGGACCCCCGCCCGCACGCGCCTCTTCGAGCCGGCGCCTCAGCTCCTCGATGCGGTCCACGGCCACGTTGCTCTCCACCCCGCGCGGGAGCCGGGAGCGGCGCCTGGCGCCCCGCCGCCGAGAACGCCGCTTCGCCTCCTCCGGGCCGCCCGGGACGCGGATCCTCCGCCGGCCGGGCGGTGCGCGCCGGCGCGAAAGATTACCACCGCGCCGCGGGCCGTCCGATCACCGGCGCAGGACCTCGGGACCGACGTCGACGAGAATCCCCTCGCGTTCGAGAGTCCGCACGGCGCGGGCAACCCGGATTCGCAGCCCTCGGTCGCCCGGCTCCGCGCCCAGCCTCCGGGCGACCGCCCGGAGGATCGCTCCCCGGGCCACACGCACGCCGGGGGGCACCGCGGCGAGGACGGCGGCTCGGATCGGCTCGGCGGACGGCTTGCTCACCGGCCCTTCAGCCCCTCCTGCAGCTTCTGCCAGTCGGCCAGGAACCTCTCCAGCCCGATGTCGGTGAGCGGGTGGTTCAGCAGCTTGTCGATCACATTGAAGGGAATCGTCGCCACGTCGGCGCCGATCAGCGCGGCCTGGACGACATGCTGCGGGTGCCGGATGCTGGCCGCGAGGATCTCGGTGTCGAAGCCGTAGTTGTCGTAGATGGTCCGGATCTGCTGGATCAGCTCCATCCCGTCGTGTCCGATATCGTCCAAGCGCCCGACGAAGGGGCTGATATAGGCCGCGCCCGCCTTGGCCGCCATCACCGCCTGCATCGGATTGAAGCAGAGGGTGACGTTCACGCGGATCCCGTCGCGGCTGCAGGTGCGGATCGCTCGGAGACCATCCCGCGTGATGGGTATCTTGACCACGATGTTCTCGTGGATCGATGCCAGTTCGCGGGCTTCCGCGACCATACCTTCGTAGTCGGTCGCCGTGACCTCCGCGCTCACGGGCCCGTCGACGATCTCCAGGATCTCGTCGAGAACCTCCCGGAATGGGCGGCCCGTCTTGGCCACGAGAGTGGGATTCGTCGTCACCCCGTCCAGTACGCCGAGGGCCGCCGCCTCACGAATCTCGCCGACGTCGGCCGTATCGATGAAGAACTTCATCGGGATCACTCCTCTCCGTTGGGCCCCCTCTGCGGCTGCGCATCGCCCCCGTTGTTCCCGTTCACGTCGTGGCTTCGCGTCACCGAGACGACCTCGTCCCCCTCCTTCAGGCGGATGACCTTGACCCCTTGCGTGGCCCGCCCCATTCGGGAAATCCGGTTGTTCTCGTCCTGCTCAACCGGTGTGCGAATGACTTTCCCTTGACGCGTCGCCACGATGATCTCGTCGCTGTCCCACACCGGCAGCGCGGCGACGACCGGTCCGGTCTTCGGCGACACCTTGAGATTGATGAGCCCGAGACCGCCGCGGCCCTGCGGCCGGTACTCCTCGAGCCGCGTGCGCTTGCCGTAACCGTTCGACGTGACCGTCAGGATGTCCGGGGCGTCGCGGACCACCGACGCGCTCACCACCTCGTCGCCGCCACGCAACGTGATCCCCTTCACGCCCCGCGCCGTGCGCCCCATGGGACGCACTTCGCGCGCCGAGAACCGGATCGCCTTGCCGTTGCGGGTGGCTATGAACAGATCGTCGTCGTCGGTTCCGAGATGAACCGTGATCAGCGTATCTCCCTCGTCGAGGCAAAGGGCGATGATTCCCCCGCTGCGGATGTTGGCATAGGCCGACAGAGGCGTCCGCTTGACGTAGCCGCGCCGCGTGAAGGTGACGATGTACGAGCCCTCCTTGTCGAGCTCCCGCAGCGCGAGCATGCCCTGGATCTTCTCTCCCGGCCTGAGCCCGAGCAGGTTCACGATCGGCTTTCCCCGTGCCGCGCGTCCCGCCTCCGGTAGCTGGTACACCGGCAGGGAGTGGACCCGGCCGGCCGACGTGAACCACAAGCTCTGGTCGTGGGTCGAGGCGATCCTCACCCTCTCGATGAAGTCGTCGTCCCGCACTTCCATCAGCCGGATCCCGCTCCCGCCCCGGCCCTGCGAGCGGTACTCGGTCAAGGGGGTGCGTTTCACATAGTCCCTGTGCGACAGCGAGATCACGACGGGTTCGTCGGTGATCATGTCGATCGTGCGGATTTCGCCCTCGTCCTCGACGATCTCCGTCCTCCGATCGTCGCCGTATTTGTCGCGGACCTTCTTCAACTCCTCGACGACGATGTCGTCGACCATCGACCGGGACGCGAGGACCTGCCGGTACCATTCGATTCGCCCCAGCAGCTCGGCGAGTTCCTCCAGTAGCTTGTCCCGCTCGAGCTGCGTCAGCCGCTGAAGCCGCATCTCCAGAATCGCCTGCGCCTGACGCTCGCTGAACTCGAACCGGGCAACGAGACCCTCTTTCGCCTCCTGGGGGGTGGCCGAACCGCGGATCAGTGCGATCACCGCATCGAGGTGATCGAGGGCTTTCTTCAGCCCCTCGAGGATGTGCGCCCGATCTTCCGCCTGCCGCAGCAGATACTGTGTGCGGCGAACGACGACCTCGCGCCGGTGGCTGATGTAGTAGCCGAGCATCCGCTTGAGATCGAGGACACGAGGCCGCCCGGCGACGATCGCGAGGAAGATGGCGCCGAAGGTCGACTGCAACTTCGTCTGCTTGTACAGGTTGTTGATCACCACCTGAGGCACCGCATCCTTCCGCAGCTCGAGCACGACGCGGATTCCGTCGCGGTCCGATTCGTCGCGGATGTCGGCGATGCCGTCGATTTTCTTGTCGCGGACGAGCGCGGCGATCTCCTCGATGAGGTGGACCTTGTTGACCTGGTAAGGAAGCTCCGTGATCACCAGCCGGTCGCGCGAACCCTTTCCACCCTCCTCGAAACCGATCCGCCCGCGCACCACGATCCGGCCGCGGCCGGTCCGGTACGCCTGCTCGATCCCGGCCGTCCCGTAGACAACCCCCCCCGTCGGGAAGTCGGGACCCTGCACATAGCGCATGAGATCCCGCACGCTGCAGTCGGGGTTCCGGACGAGATGCTCGGCGGCGTCGATCAGCTCCCGCAGGTTATGGGGAGGGATCCGCGTGGCCATTCCGACGGCGATGCCGTCGGCGCCGTTGGCGAGGAGATTCGGAAAACCGCAGGGCAGGACGAGCGGCTCGCGTTCCGTGTTGTCGTAATTGGGGCCGAAGTCGACGGTGTCCTTGTCGATGTCCCGCAGGAGTTCCTCGGCGAGCGGCGACATCCGGATCTCGGTGTATCGCATCGCCGCCGGCGGATCCCCATCCACCGAGCCGAAGTTCCCCTGCCCGTCCACGAGCGGATACCGGAGGGAGAACGGCTGCGCCATCCGCACGAGCGTGTCGTAGACCGCCTGGTCGCCATGCGGATGGAACCGCCCGATGACCTCGCCCACCGTCTTCGCGCTCTTCCGGTATGGCTTGTCGGACGTGTTTCCCGCGTCGTACATCGCGTAGAGCGATCGCCGGTGCACCGGTTTGAGTCCGTCGCGGACGTCCGGGAGGGCGCGCCCGATGATGACGGACATCGCGTAGTCGAGGTACGAGTGACGCATCTCGTCCTCGATGCTGACCGGTATCTTTCTCGCCTGCCCGGCGTCGCTCATGCTTCCACTCCGATCGGCGCCGCCGCCCCGGCCGGCCTGCCGGCCGCGCGGCGATCAGACGTCGAGATTCTGGACATCCAGCGCGTTGGCTTCGATGAACTGCCGCCTCGGCTCGACGGCGTCACCCATGAGCACGGTGAAGATGTCGCTCGCCTCGACCGCGTCGTTGACCGTCACCTGCAGGAGGCTTCGGCGCGCCGGGTCCATCGTGGTTTCCCAAAGCTGCTGCGGGTTCATCTCGCCGAGACCCTTGTAACGCTGCACGACCACCCCGCGCCTCCCCGCCTCCAGGAGACGATCGAGCAGTTCGCGGCGGGAACCCACCTTCGTGACGGACGACCCGGCGACGATCTCGATATCGGAGCGGCCGAGAGGTTTCAGATGCGGGTACAGCGCCCGCAGCTGGCGGTACTCGCCGGACATCACCAGCTCGTCGTTGACGACGTAGGCGCGGTGCCCGTGATCGAGGGCGATGGCCTGGATCTGGAACACGCCGTGCTCGACGTCCCGGTCGATTCCGGCGACCTCGTGTCCCATCTCGGCGATCCGCCGGGAAAGGGCCTCCACCCGCTCCCCGGAAGCGAAGTCCTCCTTCGTCGCGAAGCCCTCCTCCAGCAGGAGCTCGACCACCTTTCCCGGCCAGCCGCGCCGCTCGAGAGCGTCTCTGTATTTCCTGAACTCCACCATCTGCTCGAGGAGATTCACGAGGGCGTTGCCCGACCACTCCCGTCCGTCGGCCGACCGGACGATCCGCTCCTCCGCGGCCTTGCGGACGAGGAAGGCGTCGAGCTCCTTGTCGTCGCGCAGGTACATCTCGGTGCGCCCGCGCTTCACCTTGTACAGAGGCGGCTGAGCGATGAACAGGTGGCCGCGCTCGATCAGCTCCCGCATCTGCCGGAAGAAGAACGTGAGAAGAAGGGTCCTGATGTGGCTTCCGTCGACGTCCGCATCGGTCATCAAGATGACCTTGTGGTAGCGCAGCTTCGAGATATCGAAGTCGTCGCTCCCGATCCCGCAGCCGAGGGCGGTGATGATCGTGCGGATCTCCTCGTGGGAGAGCATCTTGTCATATCGCGCCTTCTCGACGTTCAGAATCTTGCCGCGCAGCGGCAGGATCGCCTGGAACCGGCGATCGCGCCCCTGTTTCGCCGATCCGCCGGCGGAATCGCCCTCGACGAGGAAGATCTCCGCCTCCTCCGGGTCCCGGGTCTGGCAGTCGGCGAGCTTCCCCGGAAGCGAGCCCGACTCGAGCACCCCTTTTCGGCGCGTCAGCTCCTTCGCCCTTCTCGCGGCTTCCCGGGCGCGCATCGCCTGGACCGCCTTGGAAAGGATGTTCCTGGCCTCCCGGGGATGCTCCTCCAGATAGCGGCCGAGCTGGTCGTTGACCATCGCCTCGACCACGCCCCGCACCTCGGAGTTGCCGAGCTTCGTCTTCGTCTGCCCCTCGAACTGGGGCTGCGAGACCTTCACGGAGACCACCGCGCTCAGCCCTTCCCGCACGTCCTCTCCCGAGAGCTGCACGTCGCGGAGATCCTTGGGCAGGCGCGGGCTCTCGGCCTGGAGGTAGGCGTTCAGCGTCCTGGTGAGGGCCGCGCGGAACCCCGACAGATGCGTTCCACCTTCGGTGGTGTTGATGCTGTTGGCGAAGGCGAACACCGTTTCCTGATAGGAGTCGTTGTACTGGATCGCGATCTCGACGATGACGTCGTCGCGCCGCCCTTCGATGATGATCGGCTGCTCGTGAAGGACCTGGCGGTTGCGGTTCAGATGGGCCACGAATTCAGCGATGCCGCCCTCGTAGTGGAAGGTGGACTCCCGCGGTCTCGTGCCGCGCTCGTCCTTGAGCGTGATCCTGACACCGCGGTTGAGAAAGGCGAGCTCGCGGAATCTCTGGGCCAGCACCTCGTAAGAGACGTCGAGCGTCTCGAAGATCTCGGGATCCGGGCGGAACGTGATCTTCGTGCCGCGCCGGGTCGTCGTCCCCGTCTGCGCGAACTCGCTCACCGGGACGCCGCGGCTGTATTCCTGCCGGTAGACGCGGCCGTCGCGCCAGATTTCCAGCTCGAGCATCTCGGACAGCGCGTTGACCACCGACACGCCGACGCCGTGGAGCCCGCCGCTGACCTTGTACGCGCCGCTGTCGAACTTTCCGCCCGCATGCAGATGCGTCATCACCACCTGCGCGGCGGGGAGGCCCATTTCGGGATGGAGGTCGACCGGGATTCCGCGGCCGTTGTCGATGACGGTGATCGAGTTGTCCGCGTGAACGGTGACCGAGATCTCGTTGCAGTGCCCGGCCTGGGCCTCGTCGATCGAGTTGTCCACCACCTCCCAGACGAGGTGGTGCAGCCCGTCGATCCCGGTCGTCCCGATGTACATCCCGGGACGCTTCCGGACCGCTTCGAGACCCTTGAGGACCTTGATCGAATCGGCGTTGTACTGGTCCGACGGCCCCCGCTCCTCGCCGCCGGCGATCACCGGCGCCGTCCGCTCCTCGTGTTCCGCCATATCCCCTCGTCCGCCGCGGTCCCCGGGACCGGCGGCGGGATCTCCGCTGCCGCCTCCGGAATCGGGCGGTCGCCGGCCTTCCGGGCTCGGCGTCCGCCGTCCCGCAGCCTCGCCGGCGGTCCGAAGTCCCGGAACGTCAAGCCTTTCGTTCGCCGAATTCTCGCACGTCCGGGGCCCCGCCGCCATCCCCCCGCGCGGGCACGACGCCGCCCGCCGCGGGCGCGCCGCGCGGCTCAGAGGGCCATCGGCATGACGACGTAATCGTCCAGCAGCCCGGCGTCCGCCCCGTCCTCCCGGAGCGGCTGGAACAGCCCCTGCCCCATCGCCTCCCCCAGAGCCACGCGGACACGGTCCGTGCCGGCGACCGCGAGGAAGTCGAGCAGGTACTGTGCGTTGAAACCGATGGCGAACGCCGGTCCCGGATACTCGATCTCGAGTTCCTCCACCGCGTCGCCGAGGTGAGGGCTGGTGGCGGAGACCCTGAGCGTCCCCTCCTCGAGCTCGAGCTTGACCAGGTGCGTGTGCTCCTGGCTCAGGACGGCCACCCGCTCGATCGCCTTGCGGAAGGCCTCCCTTCCGATGGTGAAGACCTTGTCGTTGGCTTGGGGGATCACCTTCCGGTAGTCGGGAAACCTCGGCTCCTGGAGGCTCGTGCTGACCTCCCTGCCGGCGATCTCCGCGAACATGCTGTTCTCCTGGGGCCAAACGGCGACGAGGTCCTCGGCGTCCGCGGCGAGCCGCTGCAGCTCCACCAAGGCCTTCCTGGGAACCACCATTTCCACCGGCTTCTTTCCCCGCACGCCGGCGGGCCGCCTGACGCGGGCCAGGCGGTGGCCGTCCGTGGCGACCATCGTCAGGCCGCCCGACTCCAGCTCCCACTTCGCCCCCCCGATCGAGTACCGGGGATCCTCGCCCGCTATGGCGAACACGACCCGCCGGATCATGTCGGCCAGGACGGGAGCCTCCACCTCCGCCGACGGGTCGCCCTTCCGCTCCCGGAGCGCGGGGAACTCCGCGGGATCCATCGTGGCGAGGTTGTACCGGATGCGCTCCATCTGGATCTGCAGGCGTCCCTCCCGCAGGCGGAAGCCGAGGTTCCCCGCCGGCAGCCGCCTGACGATCTCGTGGAGCCTCCTCGCGTGCACGGTGGTCGAGCCCGGTTCCTCGACCGTCGCCGGCACGGCGGACCGGAACCCGATTTCGAGATCGGTTGCCGCCAGACGCAGGCGGCCTCCCTCTTCGGCGGTGAGGAGCACGTTGGAGAGGATCGGGAGGGTGGCCTTCTTCTCGATGATCCCCTGGAGGAGGTTGAGTTCGGCCAGCAGGGCACCCTGGTCGATGGTGATCTTCATGGAAAACCTCGAATGCCGCGCGCGGCGCGGGCGGAGCGGTGATCAAGCATAACCTGACAGGGAGTGACCGTGGTAGAAGCCGCAGCAGGGCTGTGCACGCGGTGGAACGGCCGCGAACCGGCTCTCCGCAAAGGTCTTAGGGGAACCGCCGGGTGAGGAAAAGCGGACTCGGTCCGGTGGAACGGGTCTCGATTCGGTCCCGGAGCGCAGCGTCCACATCCGATCCTCGGCGGCTGTGGGTGGACGGTGTGCACGCCGCGGCGCATGTCAGCCGAGGTCCGACTCCAGCTCGGACACGAGCTTGTGGACGGACGGATCCTCCCTCATGAGCCGCTCGATTTTCCGCACGGCGTGGAGGACCGTGGTGTGATGCATGTTGCCGAAGGCGCGCCCGATCGCCTGAAGGCTCTCTCCGGCCACCTTCCGGCCGAGGTGCATCGCGATCTGGCGGGGATAGGCGATCCTCCGCGCGTTGGTTCGGCTCTTCAATTCCGAGACCTTGAGCCCGAAGCGGCGCGCGACGACGCGGATGACGGCGTCGAGGGTCACCGGCTGGCGCTCCTCCGGCACCAGCGTGCGGACCACGCGCCGCGCCAGCTCGAGGTCGGGCTTTCGCCGCTGGATCGACGCGCTGGCGATGAGAGTGGTCAAACAGCCCTCGAGTTCCCGGACGTTGCTGTGAACGTTTCCGGCGATGAACAGGGCGACCTCCGGGGCCAGCTCCCAGCCGCGGGAGGACGCCATCTTGTTGAGAATGGCGACCTTGGTCTCGAGATCCGGCGGCTGGATGTCGGCGAGCAATCCCCACTCGAAACGGCTGCGGAGGCGCTCCTCGATGCCCGGGATGGCGCGCGGCGGGCAATCGGAGGTGATGACGATCTGCTTTCCGGCGTCGTAGAGGACGTTGAAGGTGTGGAAGAACTCCTCCTGGGTGCTCTCTTTCCCGGCGAGAAACTGGATGTCGTCCACGAGGAGCACGTCGACCGACCGGTATCGCTCCCGGAACCGCGGCGTGTCCTCGAAGCGGATCGCGGCGATCAGCTCGTTCATGAACTCCTCCGAGGTCAGGTAGCGCAGCCGGATCTCGGGACGCCGCTCGAGGAGCCGATTGCCGATCGCCTGCATGAGATGCGTCTTGCCCAGCCCGACACCCCCGTAGAGGAACAGAGGGTTGTACGTCCGCCCGGGCTGGTCGCTCACGGCGAGCGCCGCGGCGTGGGCGAACTGGTTGCAGGACGACACGACGAAGTTGTCGAACGTGTACCGCGCATTGAGGCGCGCCGGCTCCCGGTCGGGGACGGGAGGACTGTCAGGCTGGGGCCGGGGCGCGACGAACTCGACCTCGATGCTGTCGGCGCCGGGGAAACCCGCGTCGGGAAGCGCCGAGCGGATGGCTGAGAGGTACTGGGTCCGGAGCCACTCGGCGAACATCTCGTTCGGCACGCCGACCCGCAGTCGGTTCCCCTCGACCCCGAGCAGCTTCGTCGGGCGGAACCACGTGTCGAACGTCCCGGGCCCCAGCTTGGGCCGGAGAGCGGCGAGAACGCGGTCCCAGGCGGAGGCCCCGAGGGCCGGCTGCGCAGCACCGTTTTCCACAGGCCTATCCCCTTGCGCCGGGCCGGGATCGACCGGCACGCCGCGGCGAAAGCTCACACGTTTTCCACAACTGTGGAGGCGTGAGCCCTTGCCCTAAGCTTCTTTTTTTCAGAAACTTGAGACATCCGGTGCCGGGATGTTCCCCCCGGTCGTGCACCTCGTCTCCATCCGGCGACACCCGCCAGGGCCGTGCACCCCGGAACGGGGTGACGCAGGCCGCCGCGCTCGTTGTGGGTGAGGAGCGAAGGCTAGCACCAGCGGTTCGGGCGAGGCAAGGGCGGCGGGGGTGGGGGCGCCGGTTTGACACGGGTAGCCGGCGCTCCTAGGCTAGCCGCTTTGCGGAATCCGCGGCGCGGCGGCGCCTCGCCGAACGAGTCTGCCGTGGCCTTCCGGGTGCCGCCTGGACCTGGCGGTGCGACCGCAAGAGACCACCACCCATCGGCGGCAGCCGAGGTTCGAGGCTTTGCGCGATGAAAAGAACGTTCCAGCCGAACAAGCGCAAGCGCAGAAAAACGCACGGCTTCCGGGCGCGGATGAAGACCGTCGGCGGCCGGCGCACGCTGAAGCGCCGCCGCAGGAAGGGCCGCAAGCGCCTGGCGATCTGACGGGCGGGCGGAGACCGCGGGAGACGTTCCCGCCGGCGGCGCGCCTGCGCAAGCGGCGGGAGTTCCTCGCCGTCTACGAGCGGGGAGTCCGGGTACCGGGCCCGCTGCTCGTCTTGTTCGTCGTTCCCCGTCGGGAGGGCGGAGCCCGGCTCGGGATCACCACGACGCGCCGGCTGGGAAGCGCGGTGGTGCGGAATCGCCTGAGGCGGCTCGTCCGCGAGGTGTTCCGGCGCCACCGGCACCGGATGCCATCATGGGACCTGGTCGTGAACGTCCGGGCCGAAGCCCGCGAAGCGGGATATCGGGAGATCGAAACGGAGTGGCAGCGTCTCGTGAAGCGCGCGGAGAGGAAGCTAGCGCGGGAAGGGCGGCAGGCCTGACCCGCGCGCCGTCGGTCCTGCTCCTCGCCTTGATCCGCGGCTACCGCCTGCTGGTTTCGCCTTGGTTGGGCCGCAACTGCCGGTACCTGCCCTCGTGCTCCGTCTATGCCGAGATGGCGATCGAGGAGTGGGGGGCGATTCGCGGGACGCTTCTCGCGGTGCGGCGAGTGGCGCGTTGCCACCCGTTCAGTCGCACCGGGCTCGACCTTCCTCCGCGCCGGCCCGTCCCGCCGTCGCGTCGCGCCTGAGGGCGCCGGGAGAAACGCGATGGACCGGGACATGATGCTGCGGACGATCCTCGCGGTGGCTTTGGCCTTCCTCCTGATGACCGCGTGGAAGAGCCTGGTGCTCGACAAGCGGCCCCGGCCGGAACCCACCGAAGCGCCCGCCACGGCCGCCCCGGAGGCGAAGGAGGAGGTACCGGTCCCCGAGGTCCCCGCCCCCGCGCCGCCCCCGGCGGCCGCGACGGAAGCGGTGGAGGGCCCTCCTGACCAACCCCAGCAGCGGATCGAACGGGCCGGGGACGTGGTGGAACTGACCGCGCGCGGGGGACGGATCGCCTCCTGGCGGCTGTTGGAGCACCGGCGCGACGCGGGGGACCCGGACTCCCCGCCGATCGACATCGTTTCGCCGGAAGAGCGGCTCCTCGACCGCCTGCCGCTCACGATCGAACTCCCGGACGAGGAGGAGACGCGGCGCGTGAACGCGGCGTGGTACCTCACGGAGCGCGCCCGCGCGGCGCCGGAGGAACTCGAGCGCCTCGACCTGCCGGAAGGGACCGAGCGCGTGCGCTTCCGCTGGGCCGACGGGGCGGGGCTCGCGGTGGAAAAGACGATCTATTTCCCCCCCGACTCCCCCTTTCTCGCGCGCGTGATCTGGTCGGTGACCCGGAACGGGGTGCCGGATCCGGAGGCGATGCTCACCTGGGGGCCGGGAGTGGCGCACCGGCTCGACTCCGGACGCGCGAGCCGGTACGGCTATCGAGGAGACGTCGTCTACCCGAACGGCGGGCGGACGGTGCGGGACCACCTCGCGCGGAAGGCGGAGTCCGCCGGTGCCGATCGCCTCGCGGAGCTCACCCGCGGTCTCGTCTGGCCGGCCCGGGGGGCCCCGCGGTGGCTGGCGATCGACAACCAGTACTTCGCGGCCGCGCTGGTCCCCGCCCGGCCGTCGTCCGCAGTGGCGCGCGTGGTCCCGGCGGAGATCGCGGGAGGGACCTCGTACCAGCCCGTGATCGGGGTGGGCGCTTCGGACGTGATGGTTTTCGCGGGCCCGAAGTCGACGAGAGCGCTGGCCGAGGCGGGGGCGCGCCTCGGAGCCCCTCTGCCCTCCCTGCTCTACTGGGGACGTTTCCGCTTCATCGCGGAACCGCTGTACCGGGTGCTCGCCTTCCTCCACGGATGGGTGGGGAACTGGGGCGCGGCGATCGTGCTCCTCACCGCCCTCATCAAACTCGCTTTCTATCCCCTGACCCAGCGGTCGCTGGTGAAGATGCGCCAGACGCAGGCCAAGATGGCCAAGCTCCAGCCGAAGATCCGCTGGATCAAGGAAAAGTACAAAGACAAGCGCGACATGGAATCGCGGCGGCGGATGCAGGAGGAGATGATGGCCCTCTACAAGAAGGAGGGCGTCAACCCGATGGCTCCCGTCGCCGGCTGCCTTCCGCTGCTGCTCCAGCTTCCCGTTCTGTACGGCATGTACTCGGTGCTGACGGTGGTCATCGATCTTCGCGGCGCGCCGCTGTTCGGTTGGATCCGCGATCTGTCGGCGCCCGATCCCTACTTCGTCACCCCGATCGTGATGGGCGCGACGATGTTCTTGCAGCAGCTCCTGAGCACCGCCCGCGTGGAAGACCCGCAACAGCGGGCCCAGCAGCGGATGATGCTGTTCATGCCGGTCATGTTCACGTACTTTTTCGTCTGGCTTCCCAGCGGACTGGTTCTCTACTGGCTGACGAACAACGTGCTCTCGATCCTGCAGCAGCTCGTCATCAACAGGCAGGCGGAGGCGCGGGCGGCCTGAAGCAGGCGGCCGCAGGGGGAACGGCAGGTGAGCGAGGAACGCGAACGGTTCACGGGCAGGGATCTCGCAGAAGCGCTCGCGGCGGCGCGGAAGAAGTTCGGACTCGCGCGGCGCGACATCGGCTACGAGGTGCTGCACAGGCCGGTCGTGGGCCCTCTCGACGAGCCGGGTTCGGCGATGGTGGAGATCGAGGCGTGGCCCCAGCCGGGAGCGCGCCCGGCTCCCGACACCGGCGCGCGCGAGGAGCGGCCGCGGCGCGACCGCGGACGGAAGCGCGGAGCGGCGGCCGAGGACCTGCCCCCGCTGGTTCCCGGTCCCGAGGTCACCGATCCTCGGGCGGTGGTGGAGCACGTGGTCCGCGCCCTCGTCACCGGTTTCGACCTGGATCTCGAGATCGACGGCGTGACCGAGAACGAGGTCGGGATGCGGGTCAACCTGGTCGGCGCGGACGCGAGCCTGCTGACCGAGGACGAGGCCGCCGGCCTCGACGCGCTCCAGTACGTGGTGAACCGCATCCTGCTGCGGGACGGCCGCCGGGACGCCGCCATTTCGATCGACGCCGCCGGGTACCGGGCGAAGCACGAAGCGGAGCTGATCGAGCAGGCGAAGCGCTTTGCGGAGGAGGTGCGGCGGACAGGGCAGCGCCGGCGGATGCCCCCACTGGGCCCGTACGAGCGCCGCGTGGTGCACCTCGCCCTGGCCCGCGAAGAGGGCATCAGGACCTTCTCCACCGGGAAGGGCTTCAAGCGCCAGCTCAACATCGCGCCGAAACGCGGCTCCTGAGCCCTCCGCGGGCGGCGCGGATCAGTCGAGAAGCGGGCGGGTCAGGTCGCGCGGTCCCTCCGCCGTGCACAGGACGTCGTCCTCGATCCGGATTCCCCCGTGGCCGGCGAGCCGGTCGACGAGAGTCCAATCGACCAGATCCGCCTCCGGACCCGAGCGCAATGGCTCGAGAAGGTCGCGGATGAAGTAGATTCCCGGCTCGATCGTCACGAGGTGGCCTTCCTCGAGCCGGCGGGTGTTGCGGAGAAACGGATCCTCGTCGGGCGGCGCCACCGTGCCGCCTGCGGGGCCCGCCTGATGCCCGCCCACGTCGTGGACCTGAAAGCCGAGGTGATGTCCGACGCCGTGCGGGAAGAACCTGCGGGCCACCGACGGGTCGGGCCGGCGCAGCACCCCCGCTTCGACGAGGATCGCGGCCACCCCTTCCACCGCCGCCGCGTGGATCTCCGGATACGGGCGTCCCGGCGAGACCATGGCGACGAGGCGGCGCTGCAGTCGGTCGAGGGCGCCGACGAGGGCCACGAATTCGGGGGCGGCGTCCGGAGACGTGGTGGTTCGCGTGATGTCGGAGGCGAAGCCGTCGCAACCGGCGCCAGCGTCGAGGAGCAGGACGCGGCCGGTCGCTCGGGGCCGTTTGTTCTGGTAGTGCAGGATCGCCGCGCGGTCGTCGAGCGCCACGATCGGCTCGAAAGGGAGTTCCCGCTCGAGCATGCCCGAGCCTTCGAGGAAAGCCCAGTAGATCGCCCGCTCCGGCTTCCCCTCCAGAAAGGCCCGCCGGGCCGCCTCGTGCCCGGCAGCGGCCCGCCGCGCGGCCTCCTCCGCCAGGGCCACCTCGTGAGCGGTCTTGACGGCGCGGTGCCAGTCGAGAACGGCGACGAGTTCCGGCGGGTTGATCCGCTCCTCCTCGAAACCGAGACGCCGTGCGGCGTCGGGGAACCCGCCCACGTAGGCGACGCGGCCGGTTCCGTCGAGGAGGGTGGCGGCCCGGTCCGCCGACTCGAACTCGACGAGGTCGACGGCTTCCTGCCAGTAGGACGGCTCGGGGACGGCGTGCTCGAACCAGAAGTCGCGCGGAGCGAACCGCGCCACCAGCGGCCGGCGTCCCGGACGGGCGAGGACGAAGTGCCCCGGGCCCGGCAGCGGGACCCAGCGGGCGAAGTGCCCCGACGGCCGGAACGGGATCGGCTGGTCGTCGCCCGGATAGGTTCGCTCCTCCCCGGCGTGGAACAGCACGGCGTCTCCCGGCCAGCGGGTCAGGGCCTCCGTCACGATCTGATCCAAACGAGCCAGATGGTCGCGATACAGCTCGCTGTCGGTCATCGCCTTCCCCCATCGGTGACGGACCGGAGCCCCGGCCGGGTGTCCCGCCCGCCGCTGCCGGATCCTCCCCGGACCGATGAGAGTACATTACGGCCGGCCCGCTCACCCGGCAGCGGCCAGGAGGTCCCCGATGATTCCAGGACGGCTCCACCGGATCGTCGCCGCTTTCGCCCTCGTCCTCGCGCCCGCCGCGGCGCGGGCGGCGGAAGCCCCGTCGCTGACGATCCACCAGGACGGCCCCACGACGCGGATCGAGGTCACGTGGCAGGAGAACGGGACGGTGCGCAGCGCCACCCTGCGCGAAACGCGCGCCTCGGTCCGCCCGGGACGGACGGGCGCGGCCCCCGACGGGTCGGCTCTGTTCGCCACCTGGTCCGAGGACGGGGAACGGTGGTTCTCGGTGGCGCGGGGCGAGCCCCTCGAGTGGACGGCGTCCCGGCGCCTCGAGACCGAGTTGCGCCTGCGGGACGGCGCCACGCGCCCGGACGAACCGCTTCCGGCACCGGCGCCCGGATTCGCCGCCGACGCCGCGTCGCGCCTCTGGCTGGTTCAGTTCGAGACGGTGAGCATCCCCGAATGGCGGTCGGCGGTCGAGGCCGCCGGAGGCCGGATCCTGGCCTATTTCCCCCACAACGCCCACCTGGTTCGGGCTGGGGAGGCGGCGGTCCGTGCGGTCGCGCGCCTGCCCTTCGTGGCGAGAATCGCTCCCTACCATCCCTGGTACCGGATCTCGCGGGAGGTGCGGGAGTGGCTCTCCGGCGCGTCGCCGGACGATCGGCTGCGGGTCAACGTCATGGCGGCGGAGTGGGGTGAGCCGGGCAAGCGGCGCATCGTGGAGGCGGCCCGGCGTCTCGGGGCCCGCATCGATGCGGCGTGGCCGAACGGCCACATCGTCGAGCTGACGGTGACCCCCTCCCAGCTGGCCGCGATGGCGCGCCACGACGACGTCGTGTGGATCGATCCTTGGAGCGCGCCCGAGACCGACATGGATCTCGTGCGCGAAGACGCCGGGACGAACTGGATCGAGAACAACCTCGGTTACTGCGGCCAGGGCGTGCACGGCGAGGTGATGGACGCCGGCATCGAAGACACGCACCAGGATTTCGACGGGATCATGCTTCACGGCCCGCACGACACCGCGAGCCACGGAACCAGCACCTACGGAATCGTGTTCGGAAACGGCGACCGCGACGGGGACGGCAAGGCGAAGGCGACCGGTCACCTCCCGTGCGCGCAGGGGATCTTCGCCGACTACGGCAACCTCGGCGACCGTTTTGCCGAGACGCAGGAGCTGAAGGGACCGCCGTACTACGCCTCGTTCCAGACCAACTCCTGGGGCAGCGCGCGTACCAGGAGCTACAACAGCAAGTCGCACGAGATGGACGACATCATCTGGAGGCTGGACATCGCCATCACGCAGTCGCAGTCGAATGCCGGCAACCAGGACAGCCGTCCGCAAGCCTGGGCCAAGAACATCATCAGTGTGGGCGGGATCAAGCACCACGACACGCTCGACACTTCGGACGACAACTGGGGAGGAGGGGCCTCCATCGGTCCGGCGGAGGACGGGCGGATCAAACCCGATGTCTGCTACTGGTACGATCACATCTACACGACGACGACCGGCAACGGCTACACGTCGAACTTCGGCGGCACCTCCGCCGCGACCCCCGAGGTTGCGGGTGCGCTCGGCATCTTGGTGCAGATGTGGTCCGAAGACGTCTGGAACACGCACCCCACGGGAACGACCGTCTTCGAAAGGCAGCCTCATTTCTCGACGATCAAGGCGCTGCTGATCAACACGGCTCAGCAGTACCCGTTCAGCGGGACCTCCGACGATCTGACGCGGATGCACCAAGGCTGGGGCCGCCCCGATCTCGTGTACGCCAAGCAGACCGCCGACCGCAGCTTCATCGTCGACTGGGGACGGCCGCTCGGTTTCAACGAAACGGCCAGCTATGACCTCGACGTCGCGGCGGGGGAGGCCGAGCTCCGGGTGACGCTCGTCTACCCCGATCCGCCAGGCACCACGGCCGCGACGCTCCACAGGATCAACGACCTCAGTCTGAAGGTGACCTCGCCGTCGGGGACCGTGTACTACGGGAACCACGGCCTCGACGTCGGCACGCAGTCGATTCACGGTGGAGCGCCCGACACGATCAACACCGTCGAGAACGTGTTCGTCCGCAATCCGGAGCCGGGGATCTGGACGGCCGAGGTGACGGCGGCGGAGATCAACCAGGACGAGTACCTCGACACGCCGGAAGCGGACTCGGTTTTCTCGCTCGTCGTGACCGGCGCCACCGGCTCGAGCTGCGTCAAGCCGACGGCCGACTTCACGATCACGCCGAATCCCGCGCGGGTCGGTGAAGCGGTGCTGTTCGACAGCACCGTGAGCGGCGGAGCGGGGCCCCCTTACAGCTACGCGTGGGACTTCGACGGCGACCGCAGCACCGATTCCACCGAGGCCGACCCGGTGCACACGTACCACGTCCCCTACGAGGGAATCGTTCGCCTCCAGGTCCGGGACTCCGCCGACTGTCCCCAAACCGTGGACAAGTCGATCACCGTAACGGGCCCGGATTTGCGGTATCAGGACTACGTCGGACTCGTGGAGGTCACCGGCAACGGGAATGGTGCGCTCGATCCCGGGGAGACCTGGGAGTTCACCGTAGAAATGAGAAACGACGGCAACGAACCCGCGGTGGGAGCCGAGGCGGACCTCCGCGTCGGGGCGGCGACCCCGGGGCCGGTCTCGATCCTCACCGGGAGCGCGGCTTACGGGGACATCGCGGTCGGGGCCACCGCGGCGGGGCAGCCGGCCTACCGCTTCCGAATCGGGCAGGATTTCCCCTGCGGCGAGGAGATCGTCTTCGACCTCGTGTCGATCCGGTCATCCGATCCGGCCAACGTCTATCCTGACGAAGAGGGCGTGATCCGGTTGCTCGTCGGCGGAGCGGGTCCCGCCCAGACGTTCTTCAGCGACGGATTCGAGACCGACACCGGCTGGAGCTTCCAAGGCGGCGGCGAGTGGGAGATCGGTCCGCCCCAGGGTCTCGGGGGCGGCACGGCTCCCCCGGGGGGCGATCCCCCGAGCCCTGACCCGGACGCCGCGTTCGAAGGCGCGAACGTCCTCGGCAACGATCTGAGCGGACTGGGACGCTGGCCCGGCAACTACGAGGCGCTCGTCGATTCCACGGCGACTTCGCCGCCGATCGACGCTTCGGGAGCGGCCTCCGTCGAGCTTCGCTTCGAGCGCTGGCTCACCGTCGCGCCCGGCGACACCGCCTCCGTCGAGGTCTCCGCGGACGGCCAGACGTGGGTGCCCATCTTCAGCGCCAGCGATGGAAACGACGATGGCGCCTGGGTGCTCCCCGCCTACGACGTTTCCCAGTGGGCCGACGGGAACCCGTCTTTCCGGTTCCGCTTCCATCTCGTGACGGACGGCGGGCTGATGTGGTCGGGCTGGAACGTCGACGACGTCGAGCTGCGGGGAGTGTTGCGCACCTCGTGCGAGCCGTTCTCCGTGCCGTCTCCGGGATCGGCCGAGGGGGTCACCGTGGCGAGGACGCCGGCGGGTGACCTGGAGCTTTCGTGGCAGGCGGACTGCGGGGGCGGGACCGCCTACGGGCTCTACCGGGGAGACCTTCGCGCGGGAATCGGCTCGGCCGCACCCGAACCGGGCCTCTGCTCGGTCTCCGGAACGAGCGCGGTGCTTCCCGCGGGCCCGAACCCCGCCGACTTCTTCCTCGTCGTTCCGAACGACGGGGGTTTCGAGGGGAGCTTCGGCCCCGACTCCTCCGGCACCGAGCGCCCTCACCCGGACTCCGCCTGCTACCCGCCCGACCGGGTCGATTCGTGCGCCCGGTGAGCTTTCCCGGGCCCGCCTCGGGATGCCTGCCCGGCGGGCGCGTTCGCGCCGGGCGGGCGTGGGTGCGCCCGGCCCGGGCTCCCGCTTCCGGGCCGCACCCGCCGATCGGCCCTTCCGCAGCAGCGCGGCTCCCGTCATCTTTGCGGCATGCCGCGCTGGAGGAACCCTCCCCGCTTCCCCATCCGCGGCAGCGGCCGCGCCGGTGCGGCCGGGAGCGGGGCCGGTGCTGAACGAAGCCGGGGCGCCGCTGCGGCGGCCGGGGCCGATGAGCGCCAGCCGGAGGCGGTTCCGGCCGGAGCGGGAGCCGCGGTCGGGTCGACCGGACCGGCCGGCGTGGCGGCGATCGGCCGAGCGCGTCCCGAGGCGGAGGCAGAGGGCGCCGGCGGAGAGATCGAAGGTGGCGGAGCGGCCGGGATCTCCGGGGGAGCCGTTCGGACGGTGGGCGATTCGCCGGCCCGGCGACGGGCTACCGGAGGGCGCAGGAGCGGAAGCTGCGCCCCCTAGGAGAAGCACCCCGCCGCGCGAGGGCGGAGCGTCGGGGGCGCGGGAGTCGATGCCCGGCCGTGATCGACAGCGGCCGCGTCCGCGGGTTCGCCCGCGCCGGGAACGCGCCGCGCGGCTGTCCGTCTCACGGGGACGAGGGTGACACCGGCGCTTCGCCTCCGCCGCCCGCGACGAGAAGGGCGACCACCGCCGCGGCGACGGGGATTCCGATCGTGACCAGGCGCCCGGCCTTCGGCCGCTCGGCCGCCGGTTCGGGTGCCGGTGCGCGGCCGGGCGGATGCGGAGGACCGGAGAGGCGAAGCTCGACGCGCTCGTACCGCCCCGCCTCGAGAAGAACCTGCTTCCGCGTGACGCCCAACTCCTCGCCGCGGGGATCGAACGCGGTCAGTTCGTAGCGTCCCGGTGGAAGCCCGGCGAGCGCGAACGATCCGTCCTTTCCGGTGGGCGGGGAGAGGAAGAGGTCCCCTGTGGCCCGCCGCAATCCCACCTGGAAGCCGACAGCGGGAAGTCCTTCCTGGTCGAGGAGGACTCCCCGGAGGCCCGCGGTCGAGGACTGGGCGAGCGCCGCCCCACCGGGCGCGGCGGCGAGCCAGGCGGCGAGCGCGAGCGCGAGCGGCGTTCTGCAGAGCGGTCGCATCGAGTCTGCCTCCGGATCGCAGCGCGGGCCCGTGGCGCGCGAGAGCCCAACTCTCCCCCGCGGTCGCGTGCGCGTCAAGGCTGGCCGGACGACAATCCGCGGGCGCGGCGCGACGGGCCGCAGGGAGCACCGCGATGGCGCAGAAGGAAGGGGACACGATCGTCGCACCCGCGACGCCGCCGGGGCGCGGGGCCCTCGCGGTCGTTCGCCTGAGCGGGTCCCGGGCGCTGGAAGTCGCACGGCGCGTCGCACCGTCCCTCCCCGCCCGGCCCCGCCCGCGCTACGCGCACTTGACGGTTCTGTCCGATCGATCGGGCCGCGAGCTCGACACCGCCGTCGCGGTCTGGTTTCCCGCGCCCAGGAGCTACACCGGCGAGGAGATGGTGGAGATCACCTGCCACGGCTCGCCGGCGGTGGTGCGGGAACTCCTCGCCGCATGCCGCCGGGCGGGTGCTCGCCCGGCCGATCCCGGCGAGTTCACGGTGCGGGCCGTCCGGAACGGCAAGCTCGATCTCACCCAGGCGGAAGCGATCGCCGACCTCGTGGAGGCGGCCACCGTCGAACAGGCGCATCTCGCCGCGCGCCAGCTCCGCGGAGAGGTGGCGCGCGCGCTGCAGCCTCTCGCGGAGGAGGTGGCTTCGCTCCTCGCGGAACTGGAGGCGGGGCTCGACTTCCCGGACGAGGAGGAGCGGCTGCGGCCCGACCCGGAACGGCTGGGGGCCAAATCGCGGGAGCTCGCGGGCCGCCTCGAAGCGCTCCTCGAGCGCAGCGCCATCGCGCGGCGGGTGCGGGAGGGAGCGCTGGTGGTGCTCCACGGGCCGGCGAACGCCGGGAAGTCTTCGCTGTTCAACAACCTCGTCGGCTCGGACCGGGCGATCGTCACCGACGAGCCGGGGACGACCCGCGACCTCGTGGAGGAGGTCGTCGTGATCGAGGGCCTGCCCGTGCGGCTCGTCGACGCAGCGGGAGTCGGCGCGGCGGTGTCGAAGGCCGACGCGGCGGGGCAGGAACGGGCCTGGCAGGCCGCACGCGAGGCCGACCTCGTCCTTCGCGTCTACGCTCTCACCACGCGTGAGCGTCCCGCGCCGGCCGGCCCCCGCGAGCTGCTCGTCGCGACTCACGGCGACCGGCCGCCGGCCGCGCCTCCCGTCCCCGGATCTCTCGTCGTGAGCAACGTCACCGGGGCCGGTATCGACCGGCTCCGGGCCGAGATCGCCCGGCGGCTCGAGGCGCCCGGGGAGGCGCCGCTGGAGAGCGTCGCCCTGGCGAACGAGCGGCACCGCCACGCCGCCGACAGGGCGCGGGCGGCCCTCGAGCGCGCGGGAACCCTGCTGGGATCGGGAGGGGAACCCGAGCTGGCGGCGCTCGAGCTGCGCCAAGCGGTGGGGCACTTGCGGGAGATCCTCGGACAGGTCGGTCCGGAGGAGATTCTGGAGCGCATCTTCTCGCGCTTTTGCATCGGAAAGTGACCGGCTCCCCTCAGCCCCGTAGCCGCTCCACGCAGAGAAGAACCCCGCGTCCCTCACCGAGAGGGATCACGCGGGAGCGGCGGGAACCCCCGACGCGACGGGCAGCGGCCACCGCGTCGGCCTTTCCGAGCCACGCCACGACTCGGCGCGGAGGCTCGCCGGCCGCCAGGCGGGCGATCCAGTCGACCGGCCGGGGGAAACCGCGCATCGTGACCGTGCCGGCCCGATCCGGCACGTCCCGGGGAGAAGCGATCCGCTGGTGGAGGACGCGCACCCGGTCGCCGAGCCCGACCTCTCGGACGGCGGCGCTGAGGAAGGCCGCCTTCCGCTCGACCGATTCCACGAGATACCCGGACCACCCGGGCAAAGCGCAAAGCAGAGCGAGTCCGGGGTAGCCGTTTCCCGAGCCGAGATCGGCCAGGGTCCCCGCGGGCTCCGGAAAGCAGGGCAAGGCCTCGAGCGACTCCTCGAGGAGCCGCACCGCCCCGACGTGCGGGTCGCGGAGCGCGGTGAGGTTGATTCGCGCGTTCCACGCGTACAGCAGCCCGAAGTGGAGCGCGAGCCGCTCGCGGACCTCCTCCGGAAGTTCGGGGCGCCGCCTCAGCAGGCGCCGCGCCGCTCCGAGCGCTTCCCGATCCGGCGCGATCACGCCGGTGCAGCGTGCCGCCGGGTGCCCACCGCGGCGGCGAGCAGGGCTAGGGCCGCCGGCGTCACCCCGGGGATGCGGGCGGCTTGCCCCAGGGAGGCGGGCCGGACTTCCGCCAGCCTTTCGCGCACCTCGTGAGACAGCCCCGGAATGCGGGAGAAGTCGAAGTCCCGGGGAAGGCGGATCGACTCCGCCTGGCGCAGGCGCGCCACCTCCTTCCGTTCCCGCTCGAGGTAGCCCTCGTAACGGACCGAGGCGGCGAGGGTGGCGCGGTCCGCGGGCGGCAGGCGGCGGGCGGCCTCCACCTCGGAGAGGACCTCCTCGGGCGGTTCGCCCCGGCGAAGGCGCTGGGCCGCCGAGCCCCGAGGTCCCCGCCGCTCCAGCGCGGCGCGCGCCGCCTGGATCGCCTCCCATCTGCGCTCCGTCCGCTCGAGGTCGGCACGGCTGACGAGCCCCAGGTGCTCGGCGACGGGGCGCAACCGCCGATCCGCGGTGTCCGGCGAGAGCGACAGCCGCATCTCGGCGCGCGAGGTGAACATCCTGTACGGTTCGAGAACGCCCCGGGTCGTCAGATCGTCGACCATGACGCCGAGGTAGCTGTCGAAGCGGTCCGGGACCCAGGGGTCTCGCCCCATGGCCCTCAGTGCCGCGTTCACGCCCGCGACCAACCCCAGACCGGCCGCCTCCTCGTATCCCGTCGTGCCGCAGATCTGCCCGGCGAGGAAGAGGCCCCTCCGAGTCTTCGCCTCCAAGGTGGGGTGCAACTGGGTGGGCGGCGCGTAGTCGTACTCCACCGCGTAGCCGTAGCGGGCGATGACGGCATCCTCCAGGCCCTCGATGGCGTGGACGATCTCCTCCTGCGCTTCGGGGGGAAGACTTGTCGAAAGTCCGTTCACATATATCCAGGGATGTTCGATTCCCATCGGCTCGAGGTGCAGGAGGTGGCGGTCGCGGTCCGGGAAACGGACGACCTTGTCCTCGAAGGAGGGGCAGTAGCGGGGACCCTTGGCCCGGATCCGCCCGGTGTACAGCGGCGAACGGTCGAGGTTCGCCCTCACCACCGCATGGACCCGGGGGTTCGTCTGCGCGAGGTGCGTCGGCACCTGCGGCATCGGGGGCCGGAACCGCGGGAGCGCGAGGTTCGCGAACGAGAACGGCTCGGGAGGCTCGTCGCCGGGCTGAACCTCGAATCGCTGCAGATCGACCGAGCGGGCGAGGAGGCGGGGCGGCGTACCCGTCTTGAACCTCCCGAGGCGGAGACCCGCCATCCTCAAGGCTTCGGAGAGGGCAACGGACGGCGGCTCGCCGGCGCGTCCCCCGGGCTCCTCCTCTTCGCCTCGGAAGAGCTTTCCGCCCAGGAAGGTCCCGGTCGTCACCACGACCGAGGCCGCCTCGATGACCTCTCCGGCCGCGGTTTCGACCGCGCTCACGCGATCGCCGTCGAACCGGAGGCCCACCACCTCCCCCGCGAGGAGCTCGACCCGCCCGTGGCGGCCCAGAAGCCTCCGCACCACCGCGGGGTAAGTCTCGAAGTCCTGCTGGGCCCGAGGCCCCCTCACGGCCGGGCCGCGGCTCCGGTTCAGGACCCGAAAGTGGATCCCCGCGGCGTCGGCCGCCCTCCCCATCAGGCCGCCCAGCGCGTCGATCTCGCGCACCAGGTGCCCCTTCCCGATCCCGCCGATGGCGGGATTGCAGGAAAGGCGGACGAGCGCCTCCGGCCGGAGCGTCACGAGGACCACGTCGGCCCCGAGCCGCGCGGCCGCATCCGCTGCCTCGACACCGGCATGGCCGCCGCCGATCACGACGACCGGGGGAAGGTTCCTCGTCACCCGCTCCTCCTCTTCCGGAAGGTGAGAGTCAAAACCACGCCTTGCCTCCGGTCAAGCCGACGCGCCGGCGATCCTCACCCGCCGGACGCGGGTCCGGGTGTTCCACGTGGAACACCGGCGGGCCGGCCAGCTCCGGCGCGCCGGATCGGACCCTCCCGACACCCGCGCGGCAGCCGCGGGGCGCGGGGGAGTGTTCAGTGTTCCACGTGGAACACCGCCGGCGCGGCGGCGTCCCGCGGTTCGTGCGGGATCCTCTTCGGCGTCGCGGCGCGTGCCGGACGAGAGATGTTCCACGTGGAACACCTCCAGGCCGGCGGCTCCCGCCATCCGAGTCGGAGCCGGCCTCGGGCCGCCCCAAGGGCGGACCCGGGATGTTCCACGTGGAGCGGTTGCGAGGTGCTTCCCCAATGGTGCGTTTTTCGTCGCAACTCGATGAGCCCTTCGCGGTTGCCGTGCCGAACCGCCCGCTTCGCGCGAAATCGGCGCAAGGTGCCCGCCTTTCATCGAGTTGGCCGACGTAGCGCACCATCGAGGGTGCACCTCCGAACGGTTGCCGGGGAAGAGCCCGCGCCGGGCCCGTCCTTCCTCGTCCCCGTGGGAGGTGCGGTGCGGCGAGGTGTTCCACGTGGAACAGTTGCGCGATCGCAGGCCGGCGCGCGGCCACGTGCGCCGTTCGAGATGCGCGGCCGTCCCGGCATCGCCTCGCGATCCTTCCCGCGCGAGAGGATGGGGCCGGCCGGAGGGAAGGGCCGAGCCGCTCGGCCGGCGCCCCGCCCGGGTCCTCTCTGGCGACGTTCCACGTGGAACACCGAGACGGGAGCGAGTTGGGGCCGGCGGAGGTCCCGGCCCGCGCGACCGGTGTGCTATCCTCGCCGCTTCGAGAGGACGGACGGCCGGGAACCATGGGGCGCGCCATCGCCGTGGCCAATCAAAAGGGGGGCGTGGGGAAGACCACCACCGCCGTCAACCTGGGGGCCGGGCTCGCGATGGCGGGCCGGCGCACCTTGCTGATCGACCTCGACCCGCAGGCGAACACGACGAGGGCGCTCGGATTCGAACGCGATCCCGCCCGCGCCACCATCTACGACTCCCTCATCGAAGGCGTCTCCCTCGAGAAGATCCTGCTCCCGACCGACATGGAGAACCTCTTCCTCTGCCCCTCGGAAAACGAACTCACGGGGGCGGAGGTGGAGCTCGCTGGCCTGCCGAGGCGCGAGTTCCGCCTGGCGGATCTCTTGCGGTCGGTGAGAGACGCCTACGAGTTCGTGCTGATGGACTGCCCCCCGAGCCTGAGCTTCCTGACGGTCAACGCCCTGACCGCGGCGGACTCGGTCTTGATCCCGATCCAGTGCGAGTACCTCGCCCTGGAGGGGGTCACCCAGCTCATCGAGACGCTGAGGCGGGTGAAACGGTCGCTCAACCCTCGCCTGGAGGTCGAGGGCGTTCTTCTCACGATGTACGACGAGCGCACCAACCTCTCGCGTCAGGTCGCGCAGGAAGTGATGCAGTTCTTCCGGGGGGCCGTCTACGAGACGGTCATCCCGCGCAACATCCGGCTGGGCGAAGCCCCCTCGTTCGGCAAGCCGATCTTCCTCTACGACTCCCGCTCGAAGGGGGCGGCCGCCTACCTCGAGCTGGCGAAGGAGATCCTGGACCGTGAAGGGAGAGCCGAAGAGAAGGGCGCTCGGGAAGGGGCTGGGCAGCCTGATTCCTGACGTGCCCCCGGGCGGCGTCGACCTCGGCGGCGCCCCGCAAGACGTCGAGATCGCTCGGATCCGTCCGAACCCGCAGCAGCCCCGCCGCGAGTTCGACGAGGCGGAGATCGACGCGCTCGCGGAGTCGATCCGCAACGCGGGGGTCCTCCAGCCGCTCCTCGTCCGGAAGGACCCCGACGGCCGCTACACGCTGATCGCGGGCGAGCGCCGGCTGCGCGCCGCGAGAAAGGCGGGTCTGGCGCGGGTCCCCGTCATCGTGCGGGACCTTCCCGACGAGAAGTTCCTCGAGATCGCCCTCATCGAGAACCTCCAGCGCGACGACCTCGGACCGATCGAAACGGCGCTCGCCTTCCGGGAACTCGTCCGCCGGCTGGGCCTGTCGCAAACGGAGGTGGCCGAGAGGCTCGGCAAGCCCCGGAGCACGGTGGCCAACTACCTCAGGCTCCTGGAGCTGCCCGAGGAGGTTCGGGAGCTTCTCGAGAAGGGGCGCCTGGAAATGGGGCACGGCAGGGCCCTGGCGGGACTCCGCGACCCGGTGGCGCAAGTGGCTCTGGCTCGAAAGGCGGTCGCCCGCGGGTGGTCGGTGCGCGAGCTCGAAGAGCAGGTGAGGCGCGCGTCCGACCCGCTCGCCGGCCTGAGGCGGCGGGACGCCGCCTCTCGGCGCGACCCCAACGTCGCTGCGGCGGAGCGGACGCTGGCCCGCGCCCTCCAGTCGCGCGTCACCATCCATCAGACCCGAGCGGGCCGCGGGAGGATCGAGATCCGTTTCGCGAACGACGACGACCTCCAGCGCCTCTATTCCCTGCTCCTGCGTGCCAGCGGCGCGAGCTCCTGAGGCCCGGCCGCGGGCTGCCGCGACGCGGCAACGCCGGTTGTCGGACCGCCGACATCGGCCGTCCGCTGGGCGCTGCGCTGTTTGACGCGGCGCGGCAGAGCCGCGCCACCCCTTCGCAACCCCCGGTCGCGGCCACGGCCAGCCCCTCTTCGCGCCGGCCGCCCCCGGATCTCAACGCTCTGTCAGGACTCCGGTTGCCCGGAGGGCCCGGCGAGCGGCGCTGGTGAGAGCAGCCCCGGCCAGGCGGGGAGGAGAGAACCACGCCCACCCGTCGCCGGCGGGCTCCGCTTCCAGGCGGGCCTCGACGACGAACAAGCGGATCCGGTGGCGCGTGATGACGTGGCGGAAGGTTCCGAGGAGCCGGCCCGGGCGGATCGCGAGCCCGGTTTCCCGGCGCAGCGCGAGCCGAAAGCGCCTCGCCATCCGGGGAGACCACGACTCGGGCTCGCCTCCCCGCGAAGCGCCGGGCCCGGACCGCCACAGCTCGGCCCCGGGGAGATCCCACATCCCCTCGTTCAGGCTTCCCCGCGGCCCCCGGCGCAGCAGGACGCAACCGCGCCCGCGGAGCAGGGCGGCGGCGCGCGCGACGCGGATCTCGTCCGGGCGGGTCCGTGGCGGGGGAAACCTCTCTGGGGAGCCGTCCGCCAGCGCGCGGCACCACCTGCGCCAGGGGCAGCGCGCGCAGTCCGGCCGGCGGGGCCTGCAGGTCGTCGCCCCCAGATCCATGAGAGCCTCGTTGACGTCGCCGGGCCGGGCACCGGCCACGAGCCGAGAGGCGGCGTCTTCGATTCGGCGCGCGCCGCTGCCTCGCGCGGGGTCGCCTTCCAGGGCCAGGAGCCGCGCGAGCACTCGCCGCACGTTGCCGTCCACCGCCGCGACCGGCTCGCCGAAGGCGATCGACGCGATGGCCGAGGCGGCGTAGCGCCCGACACCGGGCAGCCGGAGCCACTCGCGAGAAGTCGACGGGAACCGGCCCCCCGACGCCACGATGCGGCGGGCGGCGAGACGCAGGCGGCGCGCCCGCCGGTAGTAACCGAGACCCGACCACGCCGCGAGCACCTCGTCCTCGGGGGCCGCGGCCAGGGCAGCGACGTCGGGGAACCGCTCGAGGAAGGGACCGTAGTAGCGGGCCGCCGTGGCGGCGGTCGTCTGCTGGAGCATGATTTCGGAGACCCAGACCGCGAACGGATCCCGGCGGTTGCGCCACGGCAGATCTCTCCGGTTTCGTTCGAACCAGTTCAGAAGGGACCGCCTTAGCGCTCCGGCTGCCGCCGGAAGCTCGGCCCGTTCGGAGGTCGTACCGCGCACGCGGCGACGATAACCCATCGCCACCCTCCGATGCCTCTGGCCCGGGCGAGGCCGGACGCCTAGATTCCGGCATGGGGGCGGATCGCCCGGAAAAGCCGACAGGAGAAGCGACTCCGATGCTCCCACCCGTGATCGCGTGCCGCCGGAAGCACCGCCGCTTCCGCCTTCCCCCCGGCGTTTCGGGCCGCGTGCGCTTTCTCTACCCGTTCCTGGGCCCGCGGCCCGTGGACCTGCCCCTGCGCGACATCAGCGCTTCCGGGATTTCCTTCACCTTCTCGAGGCCCCTGCCCCTTCTCGAGCCGGGCGACTGCCTGCCGGAGGTGACCTTGGTCGTCGGGGATCTCACGATCGAGGGGGAATTGCTCGTGATGAACCTCCGGACCAGCGCACGGGACGACGGCGTGTGCGGAGGGCTGTTCTTCCCGGCGGACGACGAGGAGATCGAACGCTACCAGAGGCTGGTGGCGTGGCTCGAGACGGGGGAGCCGCCGGAAGAGGCGGGGAGCTTTCCCCGGGCCTGAGCCGGGACCGTTCAGGGAGTCGCGGGCTGGGCGGTCGCGCGCTCGCTTTCGCGCCTCATCTCCCGGACCAGCTCGTCGGCCGGCATCTCCGCGAGATCGATCACGAGGGCGCCGTCCGGGTCGGTCTCCAGCGCGGTGATCCCCGGGTGCTCCCGCTCCAGCCGCTCGAGCAGGGCCCGCTGCCTGCGGACCATGGCCAGCAGGCGTCTCCCCTCGACGAGGAGACGCCGGTGCACCACCGCCTGGCGGAGGGCCGCCTTCAGTTCCTCCACGTTGCAGGGCTTGGTCAGGAAGCGGTAGATCTCCCCTTCGTTGACGGCCCGGAGAACCCCCGGGAGGCTGGCCCGGCCCGTCAGGAGGATCCGGACGGTGTCCGGGTGGCGCAGTCTCACCCTCGCGACCAGCTCCGAGCCTCGCATCCCGTCCATCTCCTCGTCGGTGACGAGGACATCGACCTCCTCGCGGCCCAGGATCTCGAGTGCGTGGCGCCCCGATCCGGCCACGAGCACCCGATAAGGCTCGCCCCGCATCGCCCGCCGGAGCCCCTCGAGGACGTGCGGCTCGTCGTCGACGAAAAGGACCGTGGCGTCCACGGCGGCACCTCCTTCCAGCCCCGTCTTCGAATCTAAGCCGGACCGATCGGGGGGCAATTCCGGCGCCCGTCCGGGTTGACGGCACTAGGCGCCCTGGCTAACATCCACGCCTTTGCTGCGTGCCGTGCGGCGGTGGCCGTGGTGTCGGCGCCGCGGCGACGTCCCACCGGTAGGTTCCCAAGGCCAGGCGCCGGGCCGGCGCCGACGGAGATTCCCCGATGTCGAGCGTGCGCCTCGTGGCCCAGCACTATGCGCAGGCGCTTTCCGAGGCGGTCCCCTCCGACGAGGAATTGGGGCGGGTCCGGGAGGAGGTCGCCCGCATCGCCGAACTCGTCCGCAAGGTTCCGGAGCTGGCCCGCGTCCTCAAGAACCCGGTCGTCTCGGCGGACTCCAAGGGGCGCGTCATCGCCGCGATCGCCGAGCGCCTCGGCGCGGGGGAGCGAACACGGCGGTTCCTCGAGGTGATCGCCGCGAACGAGCGTCTTCCTCTGCTCCCGGAGATCGCCGAAGCGGTGGAGAAGGTGCACGAAGCGCGTTCGGGCGTGCGGCGGGCGGAGCTGATCTCGGCGGTTCCGCTCGACGCGGATCTCCAGGAGCGCCTGGTGGCCGCCCTCAGCCGCGCGGCGGGCAGCCGACTCCTCGTCGAAAAGCGCGTCGATCCGTCGTTGCTCGGCGGCATCGTGGCGAAGATCGGCACCACGGTCTTCGACGGGAGCTTGAAGACCCGCCTGGCGCGGCTGCGTTCGAGAATGATCTCGGCGTCGCAGGCCGGCTGAGCCGTTCGGCGGGCGCAGGGCCGGCGCCCGCCCGGGAGTGAGCGATGGAGTTCAACATCGGCGAGATCACCGAGATCCTCAAGCAGCAGATCGAGGGCTACGAAGAGAAGATCGACGTCGCCGAGGTGGGAACCGTCACTGCGGTCGGGGACGGCATCGCCCGGATCTACGGCCTCGAGAAGGCGGCCTACCTCGAGCTGCTCGAGCTCCCCCACGACGTTTACGGAATCGCGCTGAACCTCGAGGAGGACTCCGTCGGCGCCGTTCTCCTCGGCGATTTCCTGAAGATCAAGGAAGGCGACCAGGTGCGCCGGACGCGGCGCATCATCGAGGTTCCGGTGGGGGAGGCGCTGCTCGGGCGGGTCGTCGACGCTCTCGGGCGGCCGGTGGACGGGCGCGGTCCCATCGAGGCGACCGAGCACAATCCGGTCGAGCGCCTTGCGCCGGGCGTCGTCTACCGCCAGCCGGTCAACGAGCCGCTCCAGACCGGCCTGAAGGCCATCGACTCGATGATCCCGATCGGCAGGGGCCAGCGTGAGCTGATCATCGGCGACCGCCAGACCGGCAAGACCGCGATCGCGATCGATACGATCATCAACCAGCGCGGCAAGGACGTCATCTGTATTTACGTCGCGATCGGCCAGAAGCAGTCCACCGTGGCGCAGGTCGTCAAGACGCTCGAGGAATACGGCGCGATGGAGTACAGCATCGTCGTCGTCGCGGCGGCTTCCGATCCGGCGCCGATGCAGTTCCTCGCGCCCTATTCCGGCTGCGCGATGGGCGAGTACTTCCGCGACCGAGGCCGTCACGTTCTGTGCGTCTATGACGATCTGAGCAAGCAGGCGGCGGCATACCGCGAGATCTCGCTCCTGCTCAGGCGGCCCCCCGGGCGGGAGGCGTACCCCGGCGACGTGTTCTACCTGCATTCCCGGCTTCTCGAGCGGGCGGCGAAACTCCGGGAGACGCGGATCATCGTCAAGAAGGACGCCCCCGCGGACACCCGCGAAGGTGTGGACGGGGTGCTCTACCACGGGGTTCCCGGCTTGCACGAGGCGCAGAAGAAGCTCGAAGAGCTGGGAGACGGCTACGAGCTGCGGGTGTTGCCGGAAAGCGGCGGGTCGCTGACGGCGCTCCCGGTGATCGAGACCCAGGCCGGCGACGTCTCGGCGTACATCCCGACCAACGTGATCTCGATCACCGACGGTCAGATCTATCTCGAGACCGACCTGTTCCACTCCGGCGTCCGCCCGGCGGTCAACGCCGGCCTGTCGGTGAGCCGAGTGGGCGGCAACGCGCAGATCCCCGCGATGAAGAAGGTGGCCGGTACCCTGCGACTGGAGTTGGCGCAGTACCGCGACCTCGCTGCGTTCGCCCAGTTCGGATCCGATCTCGACAAAGCGACCCAGGCGCAGCTCGCCCGCGGGCAGCGCCTTCAGGAGATCCTCAAGCAGGACCAGTACTCGCCGCTGCCGGTGGAGAAACAGATCGTCATCATCTTCGCGGGGACGAACGGGTTCCTCGACGAGATTCCGGTCTCGCGCATCGCCGAGTACGAGCGGCGGCTGTACGAGTTCCTCGACAACAGCCGGCCCGAGGTCCTGGAGGCGATCAGGACGAAGAAGAAGATGGACGACGAGCTGGCGGAGATGATCCGCGGCGCGCTCGGGGAGTTCCGGGAGCGCTACGCGGCGGCGCTGGCCGAGGGCTGATCGATGGCCGGTGCCAGCACACGCGATCTCAAGCGCCGCATCCGCTCCGTCAAGAACACCAGTCAGCTCACGCGAGCGATGAAGCTGGTGTCGGCGGCCAAGCTGCGTCGGGCCCAGGAGCAGATGCTGGCCGCGAGGCCGTACGCGCATTCGCTCCGCCGCGTCATCGAGGAGGTCGCCAGGAGGGTGGAGCCGGGCCGGCATCCTCTCCTCGCGGTCAGGGAGCTGCGCAAGGTCGAGTTGATCGTCATCGCCGGCGACAAGGGCTTGTGCGGGTCGTTCAACGCCAACATCCTGCGGGCCGCCGAAAACGAGTGGCGGCGGCACACCGATGCCGGGCGGGAAGTGGAGTTGACCCTCGTCGGCAAGAAGGCGGTCGACCACTATCGCCGCCGGAGCGCGAAGGTCCGCGAGCGTCATCAGGACGTCTTCCGCAGCATGGACTACACCTTCGCAGTGGATCTCGCTCGCGGCGTCGAGGAGCGGTTCGTCGACGGCCTCGTCGATGGGGTGTTCCTGGTCTTCAACGAGTTCAAGACGACGATCGCCCAGCGCGTCGTGGTGCAACCGCTCCTCCCACTCGCCGGCCTGCAGAAGGCGGAGCGCGAGGAAGCTGCCGCCTCCGAATACCTGTACGAACCGTCTCCGGAGCGGCTGCTGCGCGGGCTTCTGCCTCGCTACCTCGCGTTTTTGGTCTACCACGCGCTCCTGGAATCGATCGCGGCCGAGCATGCGGCGCGCATGACGGCGATGGACTCCGCGACGCGGAACGCGGACGAGATGATCGCGAAACTGACGCTGATGATGAACCGAGCCCGGCAGGCGGCGATCACCACCGAGATCATCGAGGTGGTCAGCGGCGCGCAGGCGCTGGGCTGACGCTCACGGCGAGGACGAAGATGGCGAAGGTCGGGAAAGTGATCCAGGTGATCGGCCCGGTGGTGGACCTCCAGTTCCCCGAGGGGCACCAGCCCGAGATCTACACGGCCATCAAGGTCGACGACGAGGGCAAGGAGTCGGGGATCCCGGTCCACGTGACGCTGGAGGTCCAGCAGCATCTCGGCGAAGGCCGTGTGCGCTGCGTCGCGCTGAACCCGACGGACGGGATGGTGCGCGGAATGGAGGCCGTCGACACCGGGGCGCCGATCACGGTCCCCGTGGGGCGCCCCACGCTGGGACGCGTGCTCAACGTGCTCGGCGAGCCGGTGGACGAGATGGGACCCGTCGAGGGCGCCGAGCGCTGGCCGATCCACCGGCATCCCCCGTCGTTCGAAGAGCAGTCGACGACGATCGAAATGTTCGAGACCGGGATCAAGGTGATCGACCTGCTGGAGCCCTACATGAAGGGCGGCAAGACGGGTCTGTTCGGAGGCGCCGGCGTCGGGAAGACCGTCCTCATCATGGAGCTGATCCACAACGTCGCCATGAAGCACGGCGGATTCTCCGTCTTCAGCGGCGTCGGCGAGCGGACGCGCGAAGGGAACGATCTCTGGCTCGAGATGCAGGAGGGCGGGGTCATCGTGGCCGGAGACCCCGAGCGATCGAAGGCCGCGCTGATCTACGGCCAGATGACCGAGCCGCCGGGGGCGCGGCTCCGGGTCGGGTTGACCGGTCTCACCGTGGCGGAGTACTTCCGGGACCACGAGGGACAGGACGTTCTCCTGTTCATCGACAACATCTTCCGATTCACCCAGGCGGGATCGGAGGTGTCCGCGCTGCTCGGACGGATGCCCTCGGCAGTGGGCTATCAGCCCACCCTCGCCACCGAGATGGGCGAGCTGCAGGAGCGGATCACATCCACCAAGCGGGGATCGATCACCTCGGTCCAGGCGATCTACGTTCCCGCCGACGACTACACCGATCCGGCTCCCGCCACGACCTTCGCTCACCTGGACGCCTCGACCACGCTGAGCCGGCAGATCGCCGAGCTCGGAATCTACCCCGCGGTCGATCCACTGACCTCCACCAGCAGGATCCTCGACCCGCGGATCGTGGGCGAGGAGCACTACAACACGGCGCGCGAGGTGCAGCGGGTCCTGCAGCGCTACAAGGAGCTTCAGGACATCATCGCCATTCTGGGAATGGACGAGCTGAGCGAAGAGGACAAACTGACCGTGTCGCGGGCGCGGAAGCTGCAGCGGTTCCTCAGCCAGCCGTTCTTCGTCGCGGAGCAGTTCACGGGGCTCGAGGGGCGTTACGTCGAGCTGGCCGACACGATCCGCGGCTTCCGCGAAATCGTCGAGGGGAAGCACGACGATCTGCCCGAGCAGGCCTTCCTGTACGTCGGGACGATCGACGAGGCGGTGGAGAAGGCGAAGAAGATCCGCGAGAGCCAGGCCGCCTGAGGCGTGCCGGATCGGGCGGCCGGGACTTCGAGGAGAGCGCGGTGATTCCCGAGAAGCTCAAACTGGAGATCGTCACCCCGGAGCGAAGGGTCCTCTCCCGGGAGGTCGACGAAGTCATTCTCCAGGGCGAGGAGGGATCCTTCGGCGTCTTGCCCGGACACGCTCCCCTGCTCGCCGGCCTGGCGCCGGGTGTGGCGATCGCGCGCGGGGACGGCCGGACGGAGGTGATGGCGATCAGCTCCGGGTTCGCCGAGATCCTGCCCGACCGCGTGACCGTGCTGGCCGAGACCTGCGAGCTGGCCCACGAGATCGACGCCGAGAGGGCTCGCAGCAAGGTCAGCCACTATGAGAGAATGCTCCGAGAGCCCCATCCGGAGACCGACCCGGAGATCGTGAGGTTCCGCCTCAGCAAACACCTGGCGAGGATCTCCGCGACCCAGATCACCTCCTGACGCCCCGATCTCCGGCGGTGCTCCGAAGGAGGTGCACCGTGCGCTCGCCCGGGCTGATGACGACCGCCGTGGTCGGGCTGCTCCTCGCCGCCGCCTGCGGCCCGCCGGCGCCGATTCACATCGGCGGGCTGATCCCCGAAAGCGGTGCCGCCGCCGTGTACGGCCGGCCGATCAAGCGCGGAATCGAGCTCGCGATCGACGAAATCAACGAGGCGGGCGGCGTGCTGGGAGGGCGGCGCATCGAATTCGAGTGTCACGACACCGCCACCAACGGCGACGTGGCCGAGGCTGCCGCACACGAGCTGCTCGAGAAGGGGGTCCCCGCGGTGATCGGCCCGGCCACCTCGTCCGTCGCCCTGCGCCTCGTGCCGATCTTCAACGAGCACGAGACGATCCTGCTCAGCCCGGCGGCCTCGAGCCCCACCCTGACGAAGGAAGGGGGCGACTGGTTCTTCCGGGTCTACCCGAGCGACATCGGCGAGGGTTACCGGATGGCCACCTTCTGCCGGGACATGGTGCTCTCGCGGGTGGCGGTGGTGGCGGTCAAGGACAGCTTCGGCCAGGGGGTCGCCGACGTCTTCGCCGAACACTACAAGGCACCCACCCGCCGGATCGTCTACCGGGCCGACTTCGAGGGAAGCCTCGACGAGGCCTCCGCGCGGCGGATCGCCCGCGAACTCGCCAAGTCCCGCGCGGAGGCGGTCTACATCGCGGCCTATGTCGACGACATGGCGGCGCTGCTCCGCGCGATCGAGAAAGAGAAAGTCAAGATCGCCAGGTTGGCCACCTCGGCGGTCACGCGAGACCTCATCGAGGCCGCCGAAACCGCGGCGGAGGGGCTCGTGTTCCCCCAGACCGGATTCGACCCCGGGGCGAAGGATCCCGCCGTCCAGCGGTTCGTCGAGGCGTACCGGAACCGCTACGGAGAGGATCCGGACACCTTCGCAGCGCACGGCTACGACGCGGCCAAGGTGCTCGCCGCCGCCATCGAGGCGGCCAAGCTGCCCGCGCCGACCCAGATCCGCTCGGCGCTGCTCAACATCGAGTACCAGGGAGTCAGCGGGCGGATCGATTTCGACCTGAACGGCGACGTGATCCAGCAGCCGAAGCTCTACGCCGTGTACAACGGCGAGATCGTGCCCTACGAGAAGTTCCGGGAGGCGGAGCTGGGGCGCTCGATCCTGGCGCGCTGAGGGCTCTCCGCATGGACGGAGGGCGCGGCCCGCGGGGTTGGGGAATGGAACCGGAGATTCCGGTTCCGCTCGAGCGGGCCCGGGAGTGGCGCGCGCGTCTGGCCGAGCAGGGGCGGCGCGTCGCCCTGACGAACGGCTGCTTCGACCTGCTCCACAGCGGTCACGTTCGCCTTCTCACCGCCGCCCGCTCCGCCGCCGACGCGCTCGTCGTCGCGGTCAACGACGATGCCTCGGTGGCGCGGCTCAAGGGCCCCGGGCGCCCGCTGGTGCCGCTCGCAGAGCGCGCCGAGCTTCTCGCCGCCCTGGAGCCGGTCGACCTCGTCGTCGCCTTCGGCGAGGACGACCCGCTCGCCGTGATCCTCGCCCTCCGGCCCGACGTCCTGGTGAAAGGCGCCGACTGGCCGGAGTCCCGCATCGTCGGCGCGCGGGAGGTGCGCGGATGGGGAGGCAGCGTCCTCCGGGTCCCCCTCGAACCCGGCGTGTCCACCTCGGCGCTCGTTCACCGGATCCGCGTTCGCTTGGGAGATCGGGACGATGGCTCGCCTTGAGAGTTCAGCGGCACGGCGGAAGGCCGGACCCGGCCAGCGCCGCTTGCTGACGGCTTACTTGCTCGCACTCGCCGGGGCCGGTGGCTTCTCGATGATGGTGCTCGAGGTCGCGGCGCCGCGCCTTCTGGCCCCGTACTTCGGCAGTTCGAATTACACCTGGACCAATGTCATCGGGGTCATCCTGGCCGCGCTCGCCGCGGGCTACTATGCCGGCGGAAGACTGGCCGACAGGCGGCCCGGTCTGGGCCCCCTCGTCACGGTCGCCATTCTGGCCGCGGTGCTGTCCGCCGGCGTTCCATGGGCCGTGCGCGCGCTGTGCCCGCTCCTGGTTCCCGAGGCGGCCGCCGAGTCATCCGCTGTGCCTCTCCTCGTGCGCGCGTCGCTGTTCGCCACCCTCCTTCTCTTCGCGCCCCCGCTGTTCTTGATGGGGGCCATGAGTCCGATGACCGTTCGCCTTCTTTCCCGGGCTGGCGGGGTGGGTTGGGCATCGGGCGCATGCTCGGCGTCCGTCACGGCGGGCGCCATCGCCGGCACATTCGGCACCACGCTCTGGCTCGTCCCGGCGATCGGCAGCCACCGGACGGTTCTCCTCGCCTCGCTGGCGCTTCTGGTGATCGCGCTGCCCGGCCTCGCGGGTGGGAGCGGTCCGCTGGCCAGAGCGACCGGAGCGGTGGGGACCGTTTTCGTGGCCGTCTCGGCCGCCGTGCCGCCGGGCCCGGTGCTTCCCGGCCCGAACGTCCTCTACGAGACGGAGACCCCCTACCAGTACGCCAGGGTGACCCGGCGCGGCGACGCGCTTCTTCTCCAGACGGAAGGCCAGAGGCGCGGCGCCCAGGCGGTGCTTCGGGAGGGCTCCTTCCTGTCGGGGGGATTGGTTTTCGATCACTTCCTCGGTTTGCCTTGGCTCTCCGGATGGCGCCCGGGTGAGCGGCTCGATCTGCTCGTCCTCGGTTACGGGGTGGGAGCCGTCGGGCGTCAAGTCGAACATTTCTTCGGCCCTTTTTCCGATCTCAGGATCGACGGCGTCGAGATCGATCCCGAGCTGGTCGAGATCGGCGAGCGCTTCTTCGGGCTCGACCGAGGCGATCCGCACCTGTCGCTTCAGATCGCGGATGCGCGGCAGTACAACCTGGTGTCGAAGAGGACCTACAGGGCGATCGTTCTGGATGTGTTCTCCCGAGCGAGGCAGGTCCCATCGCACCTGGCGACGAGAGAGTTCTTCGAAACGGTCAAGGACCGGCTCCGGCACGGCGGTGTCTTCGGCATGAACGTCATCGTGCCCATCGCGGACGGAGAAGCGCTTCCTCGGCTTCTCGAGAGCGTGCGCGCGTCCTTCGGCGAAGTCTTCGTCGAGCGCATCCCGGGAAGCCTGAACATGTTGATTCTCGCGCGCCGAGATCTGCCGCTGGATCTGACGGGTGCCTCGGCCCGGCTGCGCGCTCAGGACGCTTCCCGGATGGCCTCGGAATTCGAGGACCTCCGGCGCCTGTTGCTGGCGGGTTGGCAGCGCGCGGCCAAATGGCCGGGGCGGCCGGGGTTCGCGCCGTTGACGGACGACGGAACGCCGTTCGAGCACTTGTTGCTCCGAGATTCGCTCGTGGCGTGGAGCCGGCTTCCGTGATGGTCCCCGCGGCGCTGGCAGCGGTCGCTCTTGCATCCGGCGGGGGGAGTCCGCCCCCATCGCTCGCGGAAGCGGCGCGGCTTTCCTTCGCCGGTGAAAAGCAGGAGGCCCTGAGAATTCTCGAGCAGGTGCCTTTCGGCGAAGCCGATCGAGGGACGATCCTGATGTGGCGAGCGGATCTCGCCTTGGATCTCCTCGATATCGACCAGGCGGCGGAGCTGTACCGCGCGCGGCTCCGGCAGGCGCCCCAGGACCGGCACGCTCTCGCCCAGCTTCTGGAAGCCTTGCAGCTCGGGGGCCGGATCGACCAGGCGCTCTCCGCGCTCGAGCAGTACCTGAAGGCGCCCGAGCCGGATGCCGAGGTGCAACGGGTGGCGCGATCCCTTCGGCACCAACTCTCCGCCGTCGCGGCACTTCGCCGGGCTCACCGCCTCCTCGGCATTCTCAACGCCGCGACGATCCTGGTGTGGCTGTCCGCGTTCGCCTTGCTCGTGCGATGGGCGGCGCGGGCTCCTCCTCCGTGGCCTGACGAACCGCCCGAGGCGTGATGCGGCGGGCGCTTCGAGAGGTCCTGGAAGCGGTCCAGCGGACGCGGGCCTGGCGCGCCGCCGGCCGCCCCGTGCGGCGCCGGGTGCGGATCGTCCGTGCCTTGGACGATCCGGCGGGGCGCTGGCGCGCCGTCTTCGGCGACCTCGAGAGGGACCCGGCTCGCACGGGATCGCTGGCGCACGCCTACGTGGCGGTCGCCGGCCCGGTGGCCCTGGGTGGCGTCATCGTCGCGCCCTTCGAGCAAGGGCTGTTCGCCAGCGCCCTTCGGGTCCGCCCGTTCGCCAGGGGATGGGGGATCGGCTGCCGGCTCGCCCGCCACGCCGGAGACCTCGGGATGCACCGGGGTTGCTCCGTGTGGCTCGTCGTCGCCGAGGACAACCGGGCCGCGCTCGCGGTCTGGCGTGCGGCGGGGTTCCGCCCGGTACCGCCGCCGTCACCGGTGGACCGTTCGGGGCACGTCACCTTCCGCTTCTCGCCCCAGGCTGCTGCGCGGTAGCGGCTCGCAAGGGCGTGGTCCATCCTGTCGCGGCGGCGGGTCGTCCGCCCGGGACCGGCTCACGATGTGGATCGCGGAACTGCTGGGACACGACGTTGTGCGGCGGCTCGCCCGCGCGGCGGGCGGCGGTCCGCGCGTGCACGCAGCGAGCCTGTCGCGGACCGCCCGTCTGCTCGCGCTCGTGGAGGCCGTCCGCTCCCGGCGCGGCCCCACGCTTCTGGTGGCGGCGGACGATGCGGGTGCCAGGAGTTTGACCCGAGCCCTCGAGGGGCTGCTCGATCCGGTCCGAGGCGATCCGGCACCGGTGCGGCTGCCCGCCTTGGAGGCCGACCCCTACCGCGGGATCCCGAGCCACCCCGCGGTCGCCGCCCAGCGTGTCGCCGCGCTCGACGCCCTCGCCTGGGGGGCGTCCGTGGTCATCGTGGTCCCGGTCGCCGCGTTCCTCACCCCGGTACCGGGAAGGGAAGAGATAAGAAAGTGGGGCGGCCAGATCGCCCGGGGAGGGCGGGTCGATCTTCCCCGGCTGGCTCGGGAGGTGGTCGAAGCCGGCTACCGGGTCGCCGACGTCGTCGTGGCGCCGGGCGACTTCGCCCGTCGCGGCGGTCTGTTCGACATCTGGCCGCCGCAGGAGGAAGCGCCGGTCCGCGTCGAGCTCCTCGGAGACATCGTCGAGTCCCTCCGCCGGTTCGATCCGGCGACCCAGCGCACGACGGGGCGCATCGACCGGGTGCGGTGGCTCCCCGCGCGCGAGGCACCGATCGCGCCCGACCAGGCCGAGCGGTTGCTGGACCGCCTCGTGGGGCGCGCGCGGGAGGTCCTCGCGGAGGCTCCCGCGACGCGGGAAGGGCTTCCCCGGCTCGTCGACCAGCTCCTCGCCGGGGTGGAGGGAGCCCCTGCGCTCTACCGGGAGGACCTCGTTCCGCTGCACCGGCTGGCGGAGGAGGCGCTGCTTGCGGTGTGGGAGCCGGAGGAGACGCTCGCCCGACTCCGCTCCACCTGGGAGGATCTCGAGGCAGCCCATCGGGAATCGGCCGAGGGAGGTGACGCGGTCCCGCCACCGCGGCGGTTGTTCGTCCCGCCGGAGGCGGTCGCCTCCCGACTGGAAACCGCCCAGGTGACGATCGGGGAGCTGCCGTGTCCGGCCAGCGGGCGCGAGCCGCTCGACCTGCGCGCCCGGCCTCCCGTCCGCTTCGAGGGGCGGCTCGACGCCCTCGAGGAGGAGCTGAGGCGCCGGACCGGCGAGGGCAGGCCCGTGATCCTGGCCGCGCGGAACCGGGGACGCCGAATGCGTCTCCAGGAGATCCTCGAAGGAGCCGGCCTGGCCGCCAGGGAGGTCGACCGGGAGGGACCGTGGTCCCCCGAGCCGGGTGAGCTGCTCCTCGCCGACCTCCGGCTCGACGAGGGGGTGGAGTTCGCCGGAGGGGCCACCCTCCTCGCGGAACCGGACCTGTTCGGCGCCGATCCGCCCGCTCCTCCCCCCCGACGCCGGCGCGGCGGCGGAGCGTTCGTCTCCGACCTTCGCGACCTCAAGCCCGGCGACCGTGTGGTGCACGTGGACCACGGGGTCGGCCGGTACGCCGGTCTGGAGCGCCACCCGGGTTCCGGCGAGGAGATGCTCGTCCTCGAGTACGCCGGCGGCGATCGGCTCTACGTCCCGGTCTCGCGGCTCGACCTGATCCAGAAGTACAGCGGAGGAGACCACGCGCTGGTTCCGCTCGATCGCCTGGGTGGGACCGGTTGGGAGCGCCGCCGGCGCCACGTCCGGCGCGCGGTCCAGGAGATGGCCAAGGATCTGCTCGACCTGTACGCGCGCCGGATGACCGTCCGCGCCCGCCCGTTCCGGGGCGGCACCCGGTGGCAGGAAGAGTTCGAGCAGGCCTTCCCGCACGAGCTGACCCCCGACCAGCGCGCGGCCTGGGAGGAAATCCGGCGCGACCTCGCCTCGGAGAGGGCGATGGACCGGCTCTTGTGCGGCGATGTCGGCTACGGGAAGACCGAGGTCGCCCTCAGAGCGGCGTTCCAGGTCGTTCAGGAGGGGTACCAGGTGGCGGTGCTCGTGCCGACGACCGTGCTGGCCGTCCAGCACCTGGCCACTTTCCGCGCCCGCATGGCGGCGTGGCCGGTCAGGATCGAGGCGCTGTCGCGGCTCACGTCCACCGCCGAGGCGCGCCGCATCATCGCGGACACGGCGGAAGGGCGCGTCGACATCCTGATCGGCACGCACCGGCTGCTGAGCGGCGACGTGCGGTTCAAGCGCCTGGGGCTGCTCATCGTCGACGAGGAGCAGCGTTTCGGCGTCCGCCAGAAGGAGAAGATCAAGAGGCTGTCCTTGGGGGTCCACGTCCTCGCGATGAGCGCGACCCCGATCCCCCGCACCCTCCAGATGTCTCTCGCCGGTGTCCGCGACCTCTCGGTGATCGAAACGCCGCCCCGAAACCGCCACGCCATCCAGACGCTCGTATCTCCCTGGTCGCCGACGCTCGCCGCGGCAGCGATCCGGAACGAACTGCGACGCGGAGGGCAGGTCTTCTTCGTTCACCCGCGCGTCGAGGGGATCGAGCGGGTCGCCTCCCGCCTCGAGGAGCTGGTCCCCGAGGCGGTGATCCGCTGTGCGCACGGCCGAATGGGAGAAAGGGAACTGGAGCGGACGATGCTCTCCTTCGTCCGCGGAGAGACTCAGGTTCTCGTGGCCACGACGATCATCGAGAACGGTCTCGATATCCCGCGCGCCAACACGATCCTGATCGATCAGGCCCACCGGTTCGGTCTGGCCCAGCTCTACCAGATGCGCGGCCGCGTCGGCCGATCGGATCGGCGCGCGTACGCCTACCTGTTCGTCCCGGCTCGCCGGGAGCTGACCCCCGAGGCGAGGCGCCGGCTGGCCGCCCTCGTGGAGTTCACCGAGCTCGGAGCCGGATTCCGCATCGCGGCGCTCGACCTCGAGATTCGGGGAGCGGGCGAGCTGCTGGGAGCCCGCCAGTCGGGGCACATCGCCGCCGTCGGCTTCGAGATGTACGTGCAGATGCTCGAGGCGGAGGTGCGGCGCCTGAAAGGCGAGCCCCAGCCGCCCGCACCGGAACCGGTGACCGTGAACCTCGGCGTTCCGGCGTACCTGCCGGAGGACTACATCCCGGATTCCGGACAGAGGCTGGCGGTCTACAAGCGGCTCTCGGTGGCGGAGAGCGAACGGGAGATCGAGGAGCTCCGGAAAGAAGTCGAGGACCGGTTCGGCCGCTGCCCGCAGCCCGTGATCGATCTGTTCCGCGTGGCGCAGCTTCGGCTCGAGGCCGCGAGACAGGGGGCGGTGTCGATCGACTGGAGCCGCGACGGGGTCGCGGTCCGCTTCGGCTCGAGACCGCGCATCGACACGAGACGCCTCGTGCAGCTGCTCCAGCGCGACCGGAGCCTGGGTATCACGCCCGGGGGCGCGGTCACCTTCCGCCCGCCCGCGCAGGCCCCGGACAGGCTGGAGGCGGCGCGAATGGCGCTCGAAAAGCTGGCGAGCTGACGGCCCGTGCCGACACCGGCCGCGCAGCGGATAATCGGACACCGGGCCGCGCGGTGGCGGCGCGGCGAGGGAGGCGCGATGCGTCACCTGACGGCGGGGGCGGCATTGCTCGCGGCCGGACTTTCGCTGGCCACCGCCGCCTGCTCTCCCCCGCAGGAGGAGACCGGCGACCGGATCGACCGGATCGGCGGCGAGGAACTCACCGACGAGCAGTACGAGCGTTTCGTGCGCCGCTACGCCGGTGTTCCCGCGGAAGAGATCGATCCAGCAGCGAGGCAGCAGCTCTACGAGGAGTACCTCGCCGAGCTCCTGTTCGCTCGTGCCGCGGAGCGGGAGGGGCTGGTCGCCCCGGCGGAGGCGATCCGGGAGCAGCTCGAGGCGCTCGGCCCGCAGGCGGCCTCCGAGGGCGATTCCCGCGAGGAGCTGGAGCGCGACGCGCGGCAGGCGGTGCTCGCCCGCCTGTACGAGGAGAAGGTTCTCGCGCCCAGGATCAAGGTGACCGACGAGGAGATCGACGCGGCGCTGGGCGCGGCGCCGCCGCGCGTCCAGCGGGAATTCGCGGTCTTCCGGCAGATCAGGGTGGACTCCCGCGAGGCGGCGTCGGAGGCCTATCGGCGAACGGTCCGCCGGAAGGAGCCGTTCGAAGCGGTCGCCAAGGAGATGAGCACCGCGCCGGACGCCGGCGCCCTGCAGCAGCGTCCGCTCTCCAATCTCCCGGCTCCCGTCGCCGACGTCCTGCGCAAACTTCCCGAGGGAGGGATCTCGAGACCGGTCGAGTACGACGGCGCCTTCTATCTGTTCGAGCTGGAGGCGCGGAACCGGGACCCCGATCCCGGTCGCGCCGGTGAGCGGCAGCGCGTCGCGGACCGTCTCTGGTCGGAGAAGATGTCGAGGTTGAAGGAGGAGGAGCTGCGACGGCTCGCCGAGCTCGAGGGGATCAGGACCCCGAGAACCGCGAGGCGCCGGAAGGAGAAAGGCTCGTGAGATCGTTCCTGCTGTCGGCGATCCTTCTCGGTACGGCGCTCGCCGCGGTTCCCGCCGCAGCCGGTGACGCGTCGGGCGAGCGGCTCGTGGAGGACATCGTCTGCTGGGTGAACGACGACATCGTGACGCTTTCCGAGCTGCTCGAACAGGAGCGCCAGGCGGTCGCCGAGGTACTCCAGAACAAAGGGCTGCCCGCCAGCGAGCTGGCCCGGCGCGTGAACGAGGTGCGGCAGGCGGTCTTGATGCAGGCAATCCAACGACATCTCTTGCTGCAGGAGGCGGAGCAGCTCTTCGATCTCGATGCGGTCAAGAAGGACCTGGTGAAGCGGTTCATGCAGCGCGAAGGAGTGGCGAACGAAGCGGAGCTGGAGGAAGTGCTCCGCAGCAAGTATCAGATGGACCGGTCGGAGCTGGAGCGGGCGCTCCTTCTCGTCACGATGCCTGAGTATGTCATCGACACGCAGGTCCGGAATTCGCTCGGCGTATCGGAAGAGGAAGCGCGCGCTTACTACGAGCAGCACCGGGAGCTGTTCTCCACCGAGGCTTCGGTGGTGTTCCGCGAGATCGTGCTGCTGGACCGGAACGGGTCGGATCCCGATGCGCTCGCCGAACGCGCAGCGAAGATCGCCGCCGAGGCGGCCGCCGGCGCCGATTTCGGTGACCTCGTCCAGAAATACTCCGAGGCGGCGTCGAAGTCGATCGGCGGGCGCATCGGCCCCGTGAACCCGGACGACCTGCGCCCCGAGATCGCGGCCGCCCTCGAGGAGCTCGCCCCCGGCGAGGTCTCACGACCGGTCCGCACGGACCAGGGCTGGCACATCCTGCGGCTCGAGGAGCGGAAAGAGGCGGTCGTCAAGCCGTTCGAGGAGGTCCGGGACGACTGCGAAAAGGCTTGCAGGGACAGGAAATTCGAAGAGGCCTACCGGAAGTATCTGGACGAGCTGATCGCCTCCGCGAGAATCGAGGTCAGAAAGGACTACGCGGACAGGATCCCCGACGAGTACCGCGACCGTTTTGTCGTCCGTTAGCCCGGGTGGGAGGCGGAAAAACGGCCGCCGGCACGCGGTTCGCCGGTTCCCGCGGGCCGGACGCGCGGCTGGTGCCGGACTCGTTGAGCGGGTGCCGGAGCGCATGCTATCGTCTGCCCAAACCCAATGGAGACGAAGACCGTGGAAAGAAGACAGCTGAGGCGAGGGCTCGGCGAAGGAAACGGCCGGAGGTTCGGCGGCCGGAACTCTCACCACGGGAATGAGGCGCCGAGGCGCCGCACGCCCCCTCCGGAGAAGACGCACGCCGAGGAGTTCTACTATCTCAAGCAGATGAACGCCAAGACGCCGGTCGTCGTCGTCTTGACCGATGGTGAGCAGCGGAAAGGCTGGATCGAGTGGTATGACCAGGACTGCATCAAGGTGCACAGCAACACCGAGCCGAACGTCCTGATCTTCAAGCAGCACATCAAGTACATCTACAAGGATCCGGAAGCCAATCTCGACGCATGAGGAGCGGCGGCGCCGAGAACGAGACTCCGGGGCCGACCGACAAGCCGCTGCTTGCCGTCACCACGGGTGACCCCTGCGGGATCGGCCCGGAGGTCGTTCTCAAGGCAGTCTCGGACGAACGCGCCGCCACCGCGGCGCGGCTGCTCGTTCTCGGCGACGAGCAGCACCTCCGGCGCACGGCGCGGGAGCTGAAGCTGAAGTGGCCATTCGCGGCGGTCTCTCCGGAGCCGCCCGGCGGCCGGAGGTGGGAACGCCCGCAGCTGCTCGACCTGGCGCACGTTCACCAGGGCCTCGTCCCCGGACAGATCTCCGTCCACTCGGGGCGGGCCGCGGCGGTCGCGGTGGAGCGTGCGGTGCAGCTCGCGATGGACGGGTTGGCGGACGCCGTCGTCACCGCGCCGCTGCAGAAGGAGGCGCTCGCGCTCGCCGGCTACACCGACCCCGGGCACACCGAGCTGCTCGCCCGGCTCACCGGGGCCAAGCAGGTCGGCATGATGTTCTGGAGCGAGCAGTTTTCCGTGGGGCTGCTCAGCACGCACCTGTCCCTCCGCGACGCGCTCAAGAAGGTGCGGACCGGGCTCGTCTACCGGAAGCTGCGACTGTTCGATCGCGAGTGGCGCCGGTTCTTGGGGAGCGCTCCTCGGATCGGCGTGGCGGCGCTCAATCCGCACGGTAGCGAGGGCGGACGGTTCGGGGTGGAGGAGGCGAAGTACCTGGCGCCTGCCGTCGAGAAGGCCCGCGCGCAGGGTGTCAAGGTGGACGGCCCGTTCCCCGCCGACAGCATCTTCGTCAGGGCCCGGCGCGGCGAGTTCGACCTCGTTCTCGCGCTCTACCACGACCAGGCGACCATCCCGATCAAGCTCCTGTACGCGGGCAAAGCTGTCAATGTGACCGTCGGTCTCCCGTTCGTCCGGACGTCGGTGGATCACGGGACGGCGATGGACATCGCCGGCCGCGGCGTGGCCTCGGAGGAGGGCATGGTCCAGGCGATCCTCGCGGCGGTCCGCTTCGTGAAGGGAGCCGCTGCGGGAAGAGCGGCTCCATGAGCGGCCGAGCGCCTCGGCGGCGGTCGGTGGCGCTCGTGACCGGGGCGTCGACCGGCATCGGCTACGAGCTGACGCGGCTGCTCGCCGCCGACGGGCACGATCTGATTCTGGTGGCCCGCAGCCGGGATCGGCTGGCGGCGGTGGCGCGGGAGATGACCGCGGCCCACGGCGTCGGGGCGGAGGCGCTCGCCCGCGACCTTTCGCGGCAGGAAGACGTGCGGTCGCTCGTGCAGGAGCTCGGCGGAGCCGAGGTCGACGTCCTCGTCAACAACGCCGGATTCGGCAGCTTCGGCCCCTTCGCCAACACCGACCTCGAGACGCTGCTCGCCATGATCCAGCTCAACGTGAGCGCGGTCACGCACCTCACGCGGGCCCTGCTGCCTGGGATGCTGCAGCGCCGGAGAGGGCGCATCCTCAACGTGGCTTCGACCGCCGCCTTCCAGCCGGGGCCGCTCATGGCCGTCTACTACGCGACGAAGGCGTTCGTCCTCCACCTCTCCGAAGCCCTCGCCGAGGAGTTGCGCGGCGGTCCCGTCACGGTGACCGCGCTTTGCCCCGGACCGACGGAGAGCGAATTCGCCCGCCGTGCGGGGATGGAAGAGTCGCGGCTGTTCCGGCGCTGGGGCGTGATGGACGCCGCCACCGTGGCGCGGGCCGGATACCGGGCCATGATGCGGGGAAAGCGGCTGGTCGTGCCCGGGTGGACGAATCGCTTCCTCGCCTGCGCGGTGCGCTTCGTCCCCAGGCGTCTGGTGCCCGGCATCGTCCGCCGGATCCAGGAACCCTGAGCGGCGTTGCCCCGGCGGCGCTCAGGCCTGTAGCCTTCGTGGTCATGAACGCCGACGAACTCGCCGGCCGCCTCGTCGCGCTCCGCCGCGCGCTGCACCGGCGGCCGGAGCTTTCCGGGAAAGAGGAGAGGACGGCCGCGGTGGTGGCCTCGGAGCTGCGCCGGATCGGCCTGCCCGTCTCCGCACCCGTCGGCGGTCACGGGGTGGTGGCGGAGGTCCCCGGAGCGGGTCGGGGGGGCGCGATCCTCCTCAGGGCCGATCTGGACGCACTGCCGATCGCGGAAGAGACGGGCCTGCCGTTCGCTTCCGAGCATCCGGGAGTCATGCACGCGTGCGGCCACGACGGGCACGCGGCGATGCTCGTCGGAGCGGCCGAGCTGCTCGCGGCAGGCGATCCTCCACCTCGCACCGTCCGGCTGCTCTGGCAGCCGGCGGAGGAGCGGGGCGGAGGAGCCCGAGCCCTCATCGAGGCGGGCGTTTTGGAAGGCGCCGCGGCGATCTTCGGCGGGCATATCGATCCGCGTTTCGATACCGGCGTCATCGCGGTGACCGACGGGGCGGTGAACGCCTCTTCGGACCGGTTCACCATTCGCGTGTCGGGCCGCGGAGGCCACGGCGCGCGCCCGCAGGAGGCAAGAGACGCCCTCCTCGCCGCTGCCCATCTCGTCGTGGCGATTCAGTCGATCGTGGCGCGCGAGATCGCGCCGGGACGCCCGGCGGTGGTGACCGTGGGGAGAATGGAAGCCGGGACGGCGGCGAACGTCGTCGCCGGCGACGCGGTCCTGAGCGGCACCGTTCGAGCACTCGATCGAGAGGTCCGCGAGGCGATCAAGACGGCGCTCGGGCGCGTCACGGAGCGAATCGCCGCCGCGCATCGGTGCCGGGGCGCGCTGGAGTTCGCCGGCGGGACGCCGCCGGTGGTCAACGACCCGCGGCTTGCGGCGCTGGCCCGCGAAGCGGTCCGCCGGATCTGCGGGGAGGCCGGTCTCGCTGCGATGAGCGAACCGAATCTGGGCGCGGAAGACTTCGGCTGCTACCTCGAGAAGATCCCCGGCTGTTACGTCCGCTTCGGGGCGCGGCGCGCCGGCGCGGAGGTCCATCCTCCCCACACGAGCCGGTTCGACTTCGACGAGGCCGTTCTTCCGATCGGCGCGGCCTACTACGCGGAGGTGGCGAGGCTCGCCGGAGAACGGCTCGACGAGGAGGGGATCCGGTGATCCGGGCGGCGGCGCTCGCGGCGGCGCTCGCCGCCGGCTTCGGTGCGGGGGCGGCCTCGGGGGGAGCGGGCCTGTCGATCGAGGTCAGGGCGCGAGCGATCGCTCCCGGCGAGCCGCTCCGGGTGATCGTCGCGTCGCCGGTACCGCTCGAGGATCTTCGGGGCCATTTCTTGGGCCGCCCGCTGAGCTTCGTGGCGTCGCCGGGCGGGCGGGCGCGCTGGTGGTCCTGGGCCCTCGTGCCGCTCGACGCGGACCCGGGACCGGCGGTGATCGAGGTTTCCGGGCGGACCGAGGCGGGGCGGCCCGTGGCCGGCGCCCGCGCCGTCGATGTGGTTGCGCGGGACTTTCCGCGGGAGGAGATCCGGGTCGCTCCGCGCTACGTCGAGCCGCCGGCGGGCGTTCGCGAGCGCCTCCAGCGCGAGCGCTCCCGGCTGCAGCGGATCTACGCTCGCCGCACCGCGCCGCCCGGCCCTTTGGGCCCCTTCGTGGCACCCGTCCCCGGGGAGCCGACCTCGGTGTTCGGGACGCGCAGGTTCTTCAACGGCAAGCCACGCGATCCCCATCCCGGGCTCGACCTGAAAGCGGCGCGCGGGACCCCGGTGCGCGCCTCGGGCCCCGGCGTCGTGGCGCTCGCCGGAGATCTCTACTACTCGGGCAACACCGTGATCATCGACCACGGGGCCGGTCTGTTCACGATCTACGCCCATCTCGACCGGATCGAGGTGCGGGAGGGGGAGGCGGTCCGCGCCGGCCAGCGGATCGGCGCATCGGGCGCCACGGGCCGCGTGACCGGCCCTCACCTGCACTGGGGCGCGAAGATCGGAACCGAACCGTTCGACCCGCGGGCCCTGCTCGATCCCGTGCTGTTCTGAGGGCGAAGCCCTCCGGCCAGCAGATCCGGGGGCTCGCGGTCAGAACGCCGCCTGGGTGCGGACGACGAGGCGGGCGCCCGGGGGGAGCGGCTCCGTCGTGCCGGCAGGTGCCCCGCGGCGCCGGAAGCTCCCCTGCTGGGCCGGGCCGAGCAGATCCTCGCGCCACCGGCCGTCCGCCTCGCGAGCGACCAGCTCCGTTTCGGTCCCGTCCTGCACCATGCTCCACCGGATCGTCTCGTCCAGGGCCCGTTCGACCTTCAGGATCACCGTGCCCCCGAACGGCCCCGAGAGCTCCAGCGTGGCGGCGTCGAGGTCCGCCACCGGCGTCCCCGGGGGCGCCTCCACGCGGAACTCGACGATCTCGCCGAAGGCGTTCCCGTTCAGCGTCCGGTCGCCCGGCCCGACCATGCGCGGCGAGGCCGTCTCCCCGTCCAGGAAGACCTGGGTTCCCGTGGGCGTAGGATCGACCCAGATCGATTTCCTCGGTCTGCCGACGACGTCCGACTTACCGCTCATGCATCACCCTCCCCGGCGCCCCTTCCCGTGCGCCGTTCGAGAATCTCGATCACGCGTGCCAGCTCCGTCTGACGCGCCGCCGCGGCCCGCCGGTCCTCGGGGATCCCGTCGAGGACCCGCCTCAACGCGCGAAGCCCCCGTTCGCGCACGACCTGCCGGTCCGCGACCTCTCCCGCTTCGAGCAGGGCCGCCGCCGCCGAGGCGGCGAGCCGAGGGGCACCGAACCGTTCGGCCTCCTCCAGCGAGAGCCGTGCCAGCCGCTGCGCCTCCTCCATCCTCCCACCGGCGGCGAGCGCGCGCGCCAGCAGCGTCCGCGCATCGTTCCGCACCAGGGCGCCCGCCCCGGGATTCTCGAGAACGGCGCGGGCCAGCTTCTCCGCTTCCCGGTACCGCCCTCTCGCGAGCGCGAGGCGTGCTCCCAACCGGTTCACCTCGCCGGCGAGCGGCAGAGTGGTCGGCGACCGCTCGATCGCGACCCGGAACTGCCGCTCCGCCTCGCTCAGGTCCCCCGAGGACCACGCCAGCACGGAGCGCGCGTGCGCGATCCACACCGACAACTCGCCGGACGGGTCCTGCTCCGCCACTCCCGAGGCCTCGACCGCGTCGATCTCCGCCCGGGCGCTCTCGGCGTCGCCGTACCGCGCGAGGATGAGAGCCTTCTCGATGCGCGTCGCGGCCACGTCCTCGGACAGCCCGTGCTCGGCGTCGAGAGCGAGAGCGGCGTCGATCTCCTCCAGCGCCTCGCCGACGTTCCCCGCCGCCTCGAGGGCGAGCGCCAGGGAGCTGTGGGTGTAGCCCAGGGTTTGGCGCGCCTCCGGGACGCCGGCCGCCAGACGGAGCACCTCCCGCTCGGCGGCGATTCCTTCCTGCAGGTGTCCCTCCTCGAGCTCCGTTTCGGCGAGCAGCGTGAGCGCGCGCATCTCGGCGGGTTTGTGACCGAGGCTGCGGGCGGCCGACAACGCCTCCTCCGCCCGGCTGCGGGCCTCGGCCCTCCGGCCGAGATAGAGCAGGAGGCTGGTGAGATTGATCAGAGGGTCGAGGGCGACGGCCGGATTCTCGAGTGTGGCGGCGGTTTCGAGGGCGGCCCGCAGCTCGCGCTCCGCCGTGCCGTAGTCGCCGGCGGCGAAGGCGTAGGTACCGAGACTGGCCCGGGAATGGACGATCGCCCGGTAGGTCCCGAAGCGGTGCGCCGGGCCGATCGCGGCATCGATCCTGCGCCTCGCCTCGTCGAGCCGACCGAGCCGCAACGCCATCAATCCCGCCTCCAGGTCCGCCTGCACCGCCCGCGCCTCCAGGCCGGCATCGCGGAGAAGATCGGCCGCCTCCGCGTACAGCTCGAGCGCACCGGCGAGATCGCCTTCCGATCTCGCGAGGTGTCCCCGGCCGATGCGCACCGCGGCCTGGCCCGCGGGGCTGCCGAGCTCCCGGAAGATCCGTTCGGCGCGGTCGAGGTCCCGGCGGGCGCTCTCCGGGTCGCCGGTCAAGGCCAGCGCCCGGGCGCGCGCGAGCAGAGCCCGTGGCGAGCGCGGCTCGATGGCGACGGCGCGCTCCGCTTCCGCCAGCGCCTCCTCGCGCCGGCCATCGGCCAGCAGCGCTTCCGCGAGTTCCGTGTGGAACTCCGGGTCGTCGGGATAATCGCGCACGAGAGCGCGCCAGGCCTCGAGTTCCTCTTCGCGCCGCTGCTCGATCCTCGCCGCCACCGCGCGGGCCCGGACGAGACGAGGATCGCTTCCGTCCCGGCTCTCCTCGAGGAGGCGGACGGCGCGGCGGGCGGCACGGCGCGCCCGCTCGCCGAATCCGGCCTCGTCGAGCGCGCGCGCCAGGAGGAGCCAGCCCTCCGCGTATTCGGGGTCCTGCCGGACCGACTCCTCCAGCCGGCCGATCGCGCGCGAGAGCCGCATCTCGCGCAGTGCCTGCGCCCCCTCGTAGGCCGCCTGGGCCGCGGCGTCGGACGCGGGCCGGGCCGGCTGGGGCGGCGGGGGCGCCGCCTCGGGGACGATCGCGCGGAGGATCCGCGGACCGGCCTGGTCCGCGAGGCCGACGACGCCGCCCGCCCCCACCCGGAAGGTCGTCTCCGCTTCGGTGCCCGACGGGCCGTACACGTCGAACGTCGCGAAATAGGACGAGCCTTCCCGCCAGAGCGTGCCGGCGGCGACCCACCGCGCGGACGTTTCCCGCCGCACGCGCTCGATCTTCGCGGCGAGCGGCTCGTCGGCCGCGCCGGCGAGGATCTCGAGGATTCGCTCGTGTGGAATCGTGCGCAGGGACCGCAGGCCACCGAGATCGGCGGTGACCAGGCCGGCCAGCATCGCGGCGTGGAGGTCTCCCTCCGGTTCACCGGTCCGGTCGGCGAGCGGCAGCACGGCGAGCGCCGGGCGCTGCGGCCCCGCCCGGCTCGCCGCTTCGCGCCACCACCAGGCGCCCGCCGCCGCCAGCGCCACGGCGAGGAAAGCCAGCGAAACGCCGATCCACCGCACCGGCCTGGTCCGGATCGTGCCCGGCCACCCTTCCGACGTCGTTCCGGGAGAGGTCACGGCGGGGAGCGCGCCGCGCAAAGCCGCCGCCGCCGTCCGGGCGTCGGGGTACCGGTCCTCCCGCCGTTTGGCCAACAACCGGTCGAGCACGACGCGCACCGCGGGGAACTCGGTGAAGCAGCGCGGGACGGCGCCCCGACCGGGCGGTTCCGTGAGGATGGCGGCGACCGTCTCGTGCGCACTCGCTCGGGCGAACGGGTGTTCCCCGGTGAGCATCTCCCAGAGGACCACTCCGAGAGCGAACAGATCGCTCCGCGGATCGGGAGGCTCTCCCCGCGCCTGCTCGGGCGACATGTACGGGACGGTGCCCGGCTGGCCCCCGGGCTCCGTGAGCGTCGGGTCGATCGTCGTCTGGTCGTCCGCCTCGACGGCCCTCAACGCCGGCGGGCGAATACGGCGGGCGATGCCCAGGTCGAGCAGCTTGACGTGGCCGGACTTCGTGATCATCACGTTGGCCGGCTTGATGTCGCGGTGGACGAACCCCGCGTCGTGCACCGCGCAGAGGGCTTCGCACAGCTCGAGCGCGTACCGGAGCGCTTCCTCGGCAGACAGCTTGCGCTCGCGGAGGAGTGCGTCGAGCCGGCGCCCGTCGACGTACTCCTGGACCAGGAGCGTTCCCGCCTCCGATTCGACGACGTCGAGAACCGTCGTGACGTACGGGTGCATGATCCGGGAGGCGAGCCTCACCTCGCGGATGAAACGCTGCCGCGATCGGTACCCCGCGAATTCCTCGTCGCGCAGGACCTTGATCGCGACCGTCCGCCGCAGCCGCATGTGGTAGGCGCGGTACACCTCCCCCATCGCGCCCGCACCGATGAGTTCGAGGATCCGGTACCCGGCCAGCGTCTTGCCGGTCAGAGCCCCCGCCGGTCGTTCGCCAGAGCTCACGGTCTTCTCCCGGCGCCCAGGCCGTCGGCGCGAGGCGAGGTTGTCAGGGCGGACGATTCCATGACGTGGGACACCCCGGGGTGTGCTGGTAGTCTCCCACGCCGCGCCGGGCGCCGGCAAGCCGGTGAGAAGTCCCGGCCCGTGTTGAATAATCCCCCTCCCAGGAGGGCTCCATGGCGACCGGCAGGGGCGTCCGGCTGAGCGGGCCGCAGCGCCGCGCCATTCTGGCGGCGCAGGCCAACGAGATCACCGAGTGCCAGATCTACCGCCGCCTGGCGGCGCGGGCCGCCGACCCCGGCAACCGCAGGGTGCTGGAGCGGATCGCGGCCGACGAACAGCGGCATCACGACACCTGGCGCGAGCTCACCGGTGTCGATCTGCGCCCCTCACGGTTCCGTGTCGCGCTGTACGTGTTCCTCGCGCGGTTCTTGGGACTCACCTTCGCCCTCAAACTGCTCGAGCGAGGAGAGTCGGCCGCGACCGAGGCCTACCGGCGCCTGGGGCCCGACATCCCTCAGGCCGTGGAGATGATCGCCGAGGAGAACCGGCACGAGCGGGAGCTGCTCGACATGCTCCGGGAATCGCGGCTCGAGTACGCCAGTTCGATCGTTCTCGGGCTCAACGATGCGCTCGTGGAGCTGACGGGAACCCTCGCCGGGCTGTCGCTCGCCATCGGCCGGCCGCGGCTGATCGCTCTCACCGGCCTCGTCATGGGGGTGGCGGCGGCCCTGTCGATGGCCGCGTCCGAGTTCCTCTCCTCCCGCGAGGAAGCGGACGCGGGCGCGAACAAGACGCCCCTGCTCTCGGCGCTCTACACCGGCGCCGCCTACGTGGCGACGGTGGCGCTCCTCACGGCACCGTACTTCGTCTTCGAACGAACGGCGACGGCGCTGGCGGCGATGCTCGTCGCCGCGCTCGCGGTGATCGCCGGCTATACCTTCTACATCGCCACCGCGCGCGGCCTTTCGTTCGTGCGGCGGTTTTCCGAGATGGCCGCCATCTCGCTCGGCGTCGCGTTGATCAGCTTCGGCGTCGGCTGGCTGCTCCGCCGGGTGCTGGGGGTCGAGGTCTGACCGGCATCGCCGGGGGGAGCCGAACGGCTCCGCCGCTCATGCCCCGGCTCCCTGGCAGCGCTCGACGATCTGCCGGAGCTCCCGGTGGACGCCGGGCGGGCCGGCCACGACGGCGCCCGTCTCCAGGAAACGGTCGCCTCCGGTGAAATCGGTCACGACGCCGCCGGCTTCCTCCACGAGCAGGGAGCCCGCGGCGATGTCCCACGGACCGAGACCTTCCTCCCAGAACCCGTCGCACCGGCCTGCTGCCACCCAGGCGAGGTCGATCGAGGCCGCACCGGCCCGGCGCACCCCCGCGGCTGCCGGAAGCACCGCCCTCAGCGTGTCGAGGAACGGCTCGAGCCGCGCGAGCCGCCGGAACGGAAAACCGGTCGCGATCAGGGCGCCTTTCAGCGACGATCGGCCGCTCGTCCGGAGCCGTTCGCCGTCGAGCCGGGCTCCCAGGCCGCGCGCCGCGGCGAAGAGCTCCCCGCGGTTCGGATCCAGGATCGCTCCGGCCACCACGCGCCCGTCGACGGTGCAGGCGACCGACACGCCCCACACGGGGTAGCCGTGCACGAAGTTGGCGGTGCCGTCGAGCGGATCGACGAGCCACCGCGGCCGGTCGGTGTCCAGCCCCGCGCGCGCCTCTTCCTCGCCGAGCACCGCGTGATCGGGATGGCGCTCGCGGATCAGGGCCACGATGGCGCGCTCCGACGCCACGTCCGCCGCCGTGACCAGGTCGTGGAGCGCCTTTTCCTCGACCTCGAGGTCCCGGGAACGCGACGCGAAGGGCGCGAGCGCCCGGCCTCCCGCGCGCACCGCCTCGCAGGCCGTTCGCATGAGGGTCTCCGGGTCGATGGCACCGGGGCGGCTCACCGGTGCCTCCTCGACGTCCGGGCCGCTTCGGGCCCGCCGAGCGGGAGGTGGGCCGCGGCGTCGAGCGTTTCGAGGTCGTTCTCGCCGCGGCGGAGGCGAGGAAGTCCGGCGAGCGCGATCATCGCCGCATTGTCGCCGCAGTATTCGAGCGGGGGGATGGCGAGGGCCAGGCCGAACTCGTCGGCGAGAGATGTGATCTCGCGCCTGAGGAGCCGGTTCGCCGCGACACCGCCGGCCAGGACGAGGGAACGCGGGCGCTCTTCCGCGATCGCCTTCCGGGCCACCCGCACGATCTCCCGCACCACCGCGTGCCTGAACGACGCGGCGAGGTCGCGCACCCCGGCCGGAGGCGGGTCGTCCGGCGACTGCAGCGGGTCGAGTCCGGCTCGCTCCATGTGCTGCCGCGCCGCCGTCTTGTAGCCCGAGAAGGAGAAGCCGGGCGCGCCCTTGAGCCGCAGCGCTCCGAAGGGGAACGCGTGCGGGTCACCGCTCTCGGCGAGGGCGTCGAGTTCCGGGCCACCCGGATAGCGCAGTCCGAGCATCTTGGCCACCTTGTCGAAGGCTTCGCCCGCGGCGTCGTCCCTGGTGCGCGCGACCTGAAGGTAGTCGCCCGCGCCGCGGACCCGCCACAGCGCCGTGTGCCCTCCCGAGACCACCAGCGCCAGGGCGGGAAACGGGAGGTCGGGCGCGGTCAGCCAGCCCGAGGCGATGTGCCCCTCGAGATGGTTCACCCCCACCACGGGACGCTCCAAAGCCCATCCGAGGGTGCGGGCGAACGTGACCCCGACGAGGAGACAGCCGATCAGCCCGGGGCCGCGAGTGACCGCGATCCCCTCCAGCTCCCGCAACGCGATCCCAGCGCGCTCGAGCGCCTCCTCGACGACGCGGTCGAGGTTCTCGAGATGCCGCCGGGCGGCGATCTCCGGAACGACCCCCCCGAACGGGGCGTGTTCGACGACCTGGGAGGCCACGACCGAAGACCGAACCGTTCCGCTCCAGTCGATGACCGCGGCGGCCGTTTCGTCGCAGGATGTTTCGATCCCGAGCACGGGCATGGGAGTCATTCTAGGGCCCCGAGCCGCGGGCTCCGTTGTCCCGGGGCTCCGTTTCCCCCTAGAGTCGGCGGGTGCGGAGGGCCGATGTCCCGATCGGCGAAGTCCAACCTGGAGGCCAGCACGCGAGGGGCAAAAGCGCCCGCGCGGTCCGCCTCCCCCGCGACGTTCCGCTCCCGTGCCGCGGTCCCGCTCGCGTTTTCCGGCGGGCGCGCCGTCCCGGCGAGCCGGAGGCGCAGCGGAGGCGTCCCCCCCGTCCTCCCGGCGGCACCGCCGGCGCTCGGCCGGGCCGCGCGGCCGCTCCCGGCGGCCGGCGCGCGCGGGAGAGTCCCCCGCCCCGGCGCGGCGGACCGCCGAGGAGTCAGGAGCCGCGGGGAGGTGCCACGCGCCCGCGGGGGGCGAGCGGGCGGTCGGATCGAGAGGCGACGAGCGTCCGGCGGATCCGCCGCCGGCACGCACCACCGGGGGCGTTCCCGGTGAAGTCCCCTTCGGGGGGCCGGACGCGGCGGCTGTTCTGGGTCGGGCTCGTCTCGATCGGATCCGGGCTTCCGTTCGGCGTCTTCAAGGAGCTGCTCCCGGTGTGGCTCCGGCTCGGCGGCGCTCCCCTGCAGGCGATCGGGGGCTTGAACGCGCTGGCGCTCCCGTGGACGCTGAAGGTCCTGTGGTCCCCGCTGGTCGACAAGACCGGACGGCGCACGACGTGGATCGCGGGCAGCCTCGCCGCCGGCGCGGCGGCGCTCGCCGCCGCCTCGGCCGCCGGAGCCCGCCGGCTCCCCCTCCTCGCCGTCCTGCTCGGGGCGTTCACCCTCGCCGGCGCGACACAGGACATCGCGGTGGACGCCTACACGATCGGGATCATCCGAAAGGGAGAGGAAGGTCCGGCGAACTCGGTGCGGGTGGCGGCCTACCGGGCGGCCCTGTGGCTCGCGGGCGGGGCCGGCGTGGCGCTGGCGGGATTCTTTCCGTGGAGCGCCGTGCTGGTGGGCGCGGCGGCCGTCATGGCCGCACTGGGCGCCGGCGTCCTTCTCTTCGCTCCGAGTCCGGACCGCCGCGAAGGCGCACGCCGGTTGACATGGGGGCTGTGGCGCTGGGCGAAGAGACCGGGAGGGCTCGCGCTCGCCGCCACCGTGCTGCTCTACCGGTGGCCGGACGCCGCGCTCGGGCCGATGGTGCGGACGTTCTGGGTGGACCACGGGGTCGACCCGGTGACGATCGGGATGGTCTTCAGCCCGGCGACCCTCGGAGCGACCGTCGCCGGGGCGGTGGCGGGAGGTCTGATCGTCGCCCGCCTCGGAATCCTCCGCTCTCTGTTCTGGATGGCCTGGGCCCAGGCGCTGACGAACCTCGCCTACGCGGCGGTCGACCGCTGGAACGGTGGCACGGGCTCGGTCCTCGCGGCGGCGGTGGTGGAGAGCCTCGGGGGTGGCCTGGCGACCGCGGCCTTCATCTCCCTTCTGATGAGGGTCTGCGAGAAGAGCCGCGCGGCCGTCGAGTACGCGTTGCTCTCCGCCCTGTTCGCCGCGACGCGCGATCTCACCGGTGCCGTCAGCGGGATCGGCGTGGCGGCGCTCGGTTACGCGGGATGGTTTTCGGCGACCGCTCTGCTCGCCTTGCCGGGACTCCTGCTGTGCCGGTCGAGCTCGCTGGCCCGAAGGGTCGAAGAGCCCGTTCCCTTCTCCGGCGGCCCCTCGGGGAGAGCCTCATAATTCGGCCCGGCATGCGCTCCCGGGCCCGGTTGCCGCGCAGGATCCGCGCCGGCCTGTTCGCCGGAGTCGCGGGACTGCTCTCGTTCACCGCCGCCCGTCTCGCCCCGGCCGCGACGGAACGCCTCTACGCGCACGGCCTGTACCCGGCCCTCGTGGGTCCGCTCTCCCGGATCACCTCGCGCGTCCCGTTCTCCCTTGCCGAGCCCGTTTTCGTCGCGATCCCCCTGGCGCTGATCGCCTCGGCCGCCGTGGGCTACAACCGCCGCCGCCGGGGCGGGACGCGTGCGGCGGCGCTCGGGGAAGGGGCGCTGCGCCTTCTCGGGGAGGCGGGCTGGATCTGGTGCGCGTTCTTGATCCTCTGGGGGTTCAACTACGCGCGCCCCGATCCCCGGGAGCTGTTCGGCCTCGGCGGTACGGTGGGCGCGGACAGGGCGCCGGCGCTGATCGAGCGCGTCGGCGCGGCGCTCGACGCGGCGAGAATCGCCTCGCCGGAGGACGGCTCCGGGGTCGTCGCCTTCGGCCGATTCGAGGACGTGGACCGGAGGGTGCGCGACCTCCAGCTCGAGGCTCTCGCGGAGCAGGGATGGCCGGCGATCGGTGCCCCGCGGGCGAAGCGGTTCCTCGCCAGTCCCCTCTTGCTCCGGTGGGGAGTCTCCGGGGTTTACGGCCCGTTCACGGCCGAGGTGAACGTGGTCGATCCGGCACCTCCGGGACAGCTCCCCTTCGTGATCGCCCACGAGCGGGCCCACCTGGCCGGGTTCGCGTGGGAGGAGGCGGCGAGCTTCGTCGCGCTGCTCACCCTGTGGCGGGCCCCGGAGCCGGAGCTGCGGTACGCCGGCTGGCTCGCCGTGTGGCTGGAGCTGGGACGCGGTCCCAAGGGAAGGACTCCCGGCGTCCGCCGGGACATGCGCGCGATGCTCGATTTCTTCAAGAAGCACCGCGGAAGGGAGGCGCCGGTGGTTCGGCGGGTCTACAGCGCCTACCTGGAGGCTCACGGAGTGCGCGGCGGTACCCGCAGCTACCGGAGGGTCGCCGATCTGGCGCTCCGGTACCTCGACCGCCACCCGTGGCCCTTCCGCGCCCCTGGCCGGAGCGAGCCCCGGGGGAGTGCGCCGTCCCCGGCGCCGGGCGGTCCCTAGCGCTCCGTTCCGCTCTCCGCGTAGGCACGTGCCGCCGCTTTCTGCTCCTCCGGGGAGGCGCCGTTCCAGGCCAGTCTCTGCGCGGCGCGCAGGGCGCGGCCGAGGCGCGGGCCAGGGGGGATCCCCATACCTATCAAATCCTCTCCGCCGATCGCCGGCCGGATGTGCCGCCCCTCCCGTTCCCACCAGCGAAGCCGCCGCCGGACGTGTTCGCCGGAGGCGGTCCCGAGCGCGAACGTTCGCTCGGCCGCGTCGAGTCCCTCCAGAGCTTCCGCCACCTCGGCCCTGTCGGCGGCCCGCTCGACCCGCTCGATAGCGGCCGCCGCCCTCTCCGGCCCCTCGAGCCAGCGCCGCCGGCGCTCCCGGCCGCGCGGCACCAGGTCGAGCTTCGCCTCGCGCTCCCGGAGGGGAATCGCCGCGGCGAGGGCGATCCAGAGAGGCTCGGACGGCGGCGGCGGCGCGTCCCCGCTTCCGGCCCACAGGCCGGAGAGTTCATGCCATGCGTTCCGCACGGCCGTCGCCCGCTCCAGCAGCCCCCGGTCGGACCGGAGGGCCGGGTGGATCGTCTCGATCAGGTCCCACTCCCGGAGGAGCCGCAACGCGGCCGAGACCTCCGGCTCGGCCAGGATGCGATCGATCTCGCGCCCGAGACGGGAGGGGGAGACGCGATCGAACGCCCCGGACCGGAGCGCGCCCCGCAACAGACCCTCGGTGTGGGGGGCGAGGCGGAAACCCAGCCGCGCGGCGAAGCGCGCGGCGCGGAAGGCGCGCGTCGGGTCCTCCTGGAAGCTCAGGCCGTGGAGGACGCGGAGCAGTCCGCGCTTGAGGTCCTCGTAGCCTCCGAAGGGATCGCGCAGCAGACCCGCCTCGGCGGGATCGATCGAGATCGCCATCGCGTTGATGGTGAAGTCGCGCCGGTACAGATCGCGCCTGAGACCGGCGTGGTGGACGCTGGGCAAGCTGCCGGGCCGCTCGTAGTACTCCGCCCGTGCGGTGGCCAGATCGATCGGCGGCCCGCCGGGAGGGGTCCAGCGAGCGGTGCCGAACGGCTCGTGCAGCCGCAGCTCCCCGCCTTCCCGCTCCGCGAGGACCTGCGCGAGCCGAAGGGCGTCTCCCTCCACCACGACGTCGATGTCGCGCACCTTGCGGCCCAAGAGCAGGTCGCGGACGGTGCCGCCCACGAGGTGGGCGGCGAAGCCTAGTTCGGCCGCCACCGCCCCGACGCGCTCGACCGGCCCCCAGGCGGATCCGAGCGCCCGCCGGGTCCGCTCGAGTACGGACCTCCTCGACCGGGCACCGTGATCGCCCGGCGGGGCCGGCCCGGCCTCGGCCTGGAGCAGGGCGGTCCGAGTGAGGATGCCCACCGCCCGGTCGGGCGGCTCGCCAACGAGCAGGATCCGGCCCCCGCGGGACAGCGCTCGCCTCGCTTGCGCCAGATCGGCCTCCGGGGCGACCCACGCAGGGGGCCGCGCCGCGATCTCGGAGACCGGTCGCTCCGCCAGGCCGTGCCGGAGCGCGGCGTCGACCTCCTGGCGCGTGACCACCCCGACGAACTCCCGCTTTCCGGCCGCTCGGAGAGGGAGCGCGTTGAGACCGTGACGGTCCATCAGGTCGGCCGCATCGCCGATCGACCGGTCGGCCGCGAGCGAGACGAAGGGGCGCACCGCGAGCTCTCCGGCCGTGGGGCGCCGTCCCAGGTGCGCTCGGATTGCTTCCGCGAGCACCTCCCGGGCATCCCGCAGCGTCATCCCGCGGAGCGTGGCCCCCGCCGCGCTGGGGTGACCACCGCCGCCGAGGGAGCGGAGGACGGCTCCCACGTCGACTTGCCCGGTCGAACGAGCCATCAGGTAGAGCCGACCGCCGAGGGAAGCGACGAGGAAGGCCGCGGGCCACCCCTCGGCGTCCCGCAGCTGGCCGAGCAGAGTCGAGAGGTCCGGTTCGAAGCGCTCCCGCTCGACGGTCAACAGGGCCACGGGGCCGGCGGGGGTCTCCACGATCCGGGCCGAGCGGGCCATCTCCTCGAGCAGGGACAGCCGGCGCCGGTCGAGCCCCGAGGGCAGCAGGCGCGGAATCGCGGAGGGGTCGGCGCCCCAGCGCAGGCACAGCGCGGCCGCTCTGTGGTCGGCCGCCGTGGTCTCGGGAGCGGTGAACCCCTTCGAATCGACGTGGATCGCGAGCAGGAAGAGCGTGGCCTCCGCGGCGGGGGGCACGAGTCCCCTCCGGTGGAGGCGGAGAGCGAGCGCGGCGGCGCAGGAGGCCGCCCGCGGGAGCCGCGCGCGCGGAAGGTCGGCCCCGGCCTCCCCGTGGGTGTCGAACGCCCGCACCTTCTTCACCCTCCCCAGGCGGTCGCCGAGCGGGCCGAGCCTCTCCGCGCGGGCGGTGTCCGCGACGAGGAGGAGATCGGCTCCCTCCCGGTCCAGTCGCTCGAGGATCGGGGGCAGCGGCCCGATCTCCGGAAGACCCGGGGAGAGCTCCTCCCAGATGCGGCGCGCGGTCGGCTCGACGCCCCCCGGAAGGACCAGCTCCAGCGGGCCGTAGAGCCGCCGCAGCGCGACCATCCCCGCCAGACCGTCGGCGTCGGCGTTGAGGTGCGTGGTCGCGAGCCGCATGCGGCCAGTGTAGGGCCGCCCGGACGGGGCCGCGCCCCTCAAGCGGGAGGGGCTCCGGCCGACAAGGGATCCCGAGGGCCTACCGTGCAGACGGCGACCGAAACCGGTCTCGGCCGGCTCCCCTGTGGGGCCGGCCAGCTTCTGGGGGCGCTGGGAGAGAGCCTCTCCTCCCTGACAGGCCGAGAGCTCGGCATCGATCCCGCCGGCGACGAGGCCCGGGAGGGGTTCGGCCAGCGACCGGTCTACCTCTTCCGGATCTCGGCGGGCGAAGGGAGGATCGCCCTGCTGGCCCTCGAACTGGAAGTGGCCGTCCTCGCCGGGGGCGCGCTCGCGATGACCGACGAGGAGACCCAAAAGCAGGTCTGCGAGAGCCGGGAAGTTCCCCCGGAGCTTCACCAGTCCATCGGCGAGGCCGCCAGGCTCCTCGCGGCCGCCGTGGGAAAGGCGTGCGGGCTCGAGGTCCGGGTCGGGGACGACTTCGAGCTGGCGACCCCCGGAGCCTGGCCGGCCGTGCTGACGGCCGGCGGCGGCGGAGAGGACTGGGCCGCCGCCGTGGGGATCGTCACGGAAGGAGAAGACCGGCTGGGTGCGGTGCTCCTGGCCGCCGCGCCCGGCGGCGCCGAGGCGGGAGCGGAGCCCGAGCCGCAGGGGGAGCGCACCTACGAGCACCTGCTCGTGCAGATCACGGGACCGCCGGCCGACCCGAGTCAGGTGGCCCTCGCGGAGGTCGTCCGTGCCTGCGGGGCGCGCCTCGTGCCCCTCTACTCCGAGCCCGAGCCCGGGGAGCGTCCCGACGTCCTCCTGGTCGTCAGCCGGTCGCCGTCCGATCTGGCCACCCGGCTCCGGAAGCTGGCCTCCACCCCGGCACCCCCGAGGATGGTGGTGGCCTGCAGCGACCGGCCGACGCGCGATCTGGTCGTCGAGGCGAAGGCCAACGGCGCGGGCGACTTCCTCGTGCTTCCCCCGCCGCGGGAGCGGCTCGCTGCCCTGTTCGCGAGGGTCTCGGGGGACGGCGGGAGCTGACCCGAGCGCGCTTGTCCTCGATCACTTGCCGCCCGGCCACGCCGTCGTTATAGAAACGCTCGGCGCCGCGGCGTGTCGCCGGCGGGCGTTGCACGAGTTTCCTAGGTTCTCGGGAGGCGGTCATGAGGATCGCGGTGGTCTCGCCTCTGTACGAGGCGGTCCCCCCGAAGGCCTACGGCGGCACGGAGAGGATCGTCTCGTACCTCACTGAGGAGCTGGTCCGAAAGGGTCACCAGGTGACCCTGTTCGCGAGTGGCGATTCGCAGACGCGGGCCCGTCTCGTCTCGCCCTGCCGCCGCGCGACGAGACTCGACCCGATGTGCCAGGATCCCGTCGCGCTTCACGTCCTGATGCTCGAAGAAGTCTCGCGGCGGGCCTCGGAGTTCGACGTCATTCACTTCAACGTGGACTACCTGGCGTTCCCTTGGGCGAGGCGCCTCGCGACGCCCTCGCTGTCGACCCTGCACGGCCGCCTCGACATCCGGGAGCTGAAGCCGCTGTTCCGTGAATTCAGGGAGCATCCGGTGGTCTCCATCTCCAACGCCCAGCGGCGGCCTCTCCCGTTCGCCAACTGGGTGGGCACCGTGTATCACGGGCTTCCGCCCGATCTGTACCGGCCCTCCTACGAGCCCGGCCGGCACCTCGCCTTCGTCGGCCGGATCTCTCCGGAAAAGAGGCCGGACCGCGCGATCCGGATCGCGCGCCGCGCGGGGATCCCTCTCCTGATCGCCGCCAAGGTGGACCGCGCCGACCGGGAGTACTACGAGCAGAAGATCCGCCCACTGCTGCGCGAGCCCGGCGTCGAGTTCGTGGGCGAGCTCGACGACCGCGGGAAGCAGGAGCTTCTCGGCGGTGCCGCCGCCTTGCTCTTCCCGATCGACTGGCCCGAGCCTTTCGGCCTATTGATGATCGAGGCGATGGCCTGCGGCACGCCGGTCATCGCCTGGCCCTGCGGATCGGTGCCCGAGGTCCTGAAGGACGGCGTCACGGGATTCGTCGTGAGCGACGAGCGGGAGGCTGTGCGGGCCGTCGAACGGATCGGCTCGATCGACCGCCGGCGCTGCCGGGCCGAGTTCGAAAGACGCTTCACGGCCGAACGGATGGCGCGGGACTATCTTCACATCTACGGGAGGCTCGCGGCGGCGCGCCATCCCCAGGTCGCGTGACGGCCGCGGAGTGCCGAGGGCCGCCCGGGTCACCAGGCCCGGACGGCCCGACGCCCGCCCGGAGGCGCCATGCCGGACGACATCATCTATCAGGGGGGGCACTTCTACGTCCGGGCCACCTCTCCGCGCCTCGAGACCCGGACGCTGACCCTCAAGCACGGCGAAACGTTCGCGGTCTTCGATCCCTACGGGGACATTCTCCCGATCGGCGCCCAGGAGCAGGGCCTCTACCACCGCGGCACGCGGATGCTGTCGCGCTGGCATTTCCGTTTCGGGGAGTCGCGACCGCTTCTCCTCAGCTCGACGCTCCGCGAGGACAACACCTTCGCGGCGGTCGACCTGACCAATCCGGACGTCGCCTTCGACGGCGGCACCCTTCCCCGCGGCACCGTCCACCTGTTCCGCGGTCTCGTGGTCTGGGACGGGATCCTGCTCGAGCGGTGGCGCTTCCGCAACTTCAGCAGCCAGCCCGTCGTCGTGCGCTCCGCCATCGAATTCGCCGCCGATTTCGCCGACATCTTCGAGGTGCGCGGCGTTTCCCGCCGGCAGCGCGGGGTATCGGGCCGCGAGGTCGCCGGGCAGCAGGAGGTCGTCCTGGGCTACGACGGCCTCGACGGGGTGCGGCGCGTCACCCGCATCCGGTTTTCGCGACGGCCGGCGGAGCTGACGCCGGAGGCGGCGGAGTTCACGCTGAGGCTGCCGCCGAGGACGCCGGTCGATCTGGGAATCGAGGTCCTCCTCGAACCGGCGCGGAGCTCGTCGCGGGCACCCCGCGGCTTCGTGGAGGCGCGCGACCGGCTCGAGCGCCGCTACAGGTCGTGGCAGGACTCCGTCTGCCGGATCGACACCTCGAACGAGCAGTTCAATCACTGGTGCAATCGATCGCTGGCCGACCTGCACACCCTGGTCACCGATACCGAACACGGGCCGTATCCGTTCGCCGGCGTCCCCTGGTACAACACGCCGTTCGGACGCGACGGGCTGATCACCGCGCTGATGATGCTCTGGGTCGACCCGGGGATCGCCCGCGGGGTTCTTTCCTTCCTGGCCGCCACCCAGGCGGAGGAGGATCGCCCCGAGCAGGACGCCGAGCCGGGCAAGATCCTGCACGAACTGAGGTTGAGCGAGATGGCGGCGACCGGCGAGGTGCCGTTCGCCCGCTACTACGGCAGCGCGGACGCCACCCCGCTGTTCGTCTGGCTCGCCGGCCTGTACTACCGCCAGACGGGGGACAGGGAGTTCATGGAGACCCTGTGGCCGCACGTCGAGCGGGCCTTGCGGTGGATCGAAGAGTCCGGCGACCTCGACGGCGACGGCCTCGTGGAGTACCGGCGCCGGGCGCCCCACGGGCTCGAGAATCAGGGGTGGAAAGACTCCAACGACTCGATTTCGCACGCGGACGGCACCCTCGCGCCGCCGCCGATCGCCACGGTCGAGATCCAGGGTTACGTCTACGCGGCCCTCAGGGCGGGCGCGCGGCTGGCGCGGGCGCTCGGGCGGGGCGAAATGGCGACCCGACTCTCGGAGCGGGCCAGGGACGTCCGGCAAGCGGTCGAGAAGCGCTTCTGGATTCCCGAGCTGGGAACCTACGCTCTCGCGCTCGACGGCGGCAAGCGCCCCTGCACCGTGCACAGCTCGAACGCGGGGCAGCTGCTCCTGTCGGGGCTCTGCTCGCCGTCGAGGGCGCGGAAGGTGGCTGCTTCCCTGTGCGATCCCGACATGTTCTCGGGGTGGGGCATCAGGACGCTCGCCATGTCGGCGCCGCGGTACAACCCGATGTCCTATCACAACGGCTCGATATGGCCCCACGACAACGCCCTCATCGCGCTGGGGTTGTCCCGCTACGACTTCAAGGAGCAGATCCAGCCGATCCTCGCCGGTCTTTTCGACGCCACGCTGTTCCTCGACATGCCGCGCCTGCCGGAGCTCTTCTGCGGCTTCGTCCGGCGGCCGGCGGAGGCGCCGACGCTCTACCCGGTGGCCTGCGCCCCGCAGGCATGGGCGAGCGCCTCGGTGTTCGCTCTTCTCGCCGCCACGCTCGGCCTGACGATCACGGCCGAGCCGCCCCGCGTGACCTTCCGCCGCCCGGTGCTCCCCCCGTTCCTCGAGGAGGTCGTCCTCCACAACCTGCGTGTGGGCCAGGGAAAGGTCCACGTGGCGCTGACGCGGCAGCGCACGAGCGCGAGCGTGACCGTGCTCGACCGCGAAGGGGACGTGGACGTGATCCTCGTCGTCTGAGGTTCGCGCGCGCCGGGCTCAGCCGCCCTTCCGCGGTAGCGCCTCGGCGCGGCGGCGGTAGAGAGCGGCCTGTTCGGCGTTCCCCAGGCGCTCGTAGGCCCTCGCCAGGTATCGCATCGCCTTCGCGTCGTCGGGGCGGCGTTCGAGGTACCGGAGGTAGCTGCCGACCGCGTCCTCGTATCGGCCCAGCTTCGCGTAGGCCACGCCGAGGTTGAGCAGAGCGGTGGCGTTCGCCGGCTCGAGCTCGAGAACCCGTTGCAGCAGGGGGACCGCGCGCCCGGGATCGCCCGCCTTCGAGAACCCGTAGGCGGCGGCGAACAGGGCCGACGGATCGTCGGGAGCGAGGCGCGCCAGCTTCTCCGCCTGCTCGAGCGCCGCCGCGTCTTCGCCGCGCTGGGCTAAAAGCCGGACGAGGTGCTCGCGGGCCCGCACGTGCTTCGGCTCGAGCGAGAGGACCTCCTCGAACCGGTCGAGGGCGGCGCGCGGCCGGCCGGACTTTTCCAGGGCTAGGGCGAGGTTGAAACGGGCGGCCACCCGCTCCGGCTCCAGGGCGATCGCCCGCCGGTACGCCGCGATCGCCTGTTCGTAGAGCCCCCGCTGGGCGCGCACGATGCCGAGGGCGTTCCAGGCGCTGGCCAGGCTCGGATCGAGCCGCACGGCCTCGGAGAGATGCCGCTCGGCGGAGTCCAGATCGCCGAGCTTCCGCTCGATCGAGCCCAGATCCACCAGGATCCGCGCGTTGTCGGTGTCGATCGCGGCGGCCTCCGCGAAGGCCTCCCGCGCTTCGTCGAGGCGGCCGAGGGCCTCGAGGAGCTCCGCGGCTCTCAGACGCGGCTTGAGGAGCTTCGGGTCCGCCTCCGACGCTCTTCGGTACGCCTCGAGCGCCCCCTCGTGGTCTCCCCGCTCCGCCCGCAGCCGCCCGAGGTTCAACCACGCACTCGCCATCCCGGGGTCGAGACGCGCCGCCTTCTCCAGGGAGCGGATCGCGCCGTCGACATCGCCGGATTTCTCCAAGAGCAGCGCGAGGTTGTTGTAGGCCGGGGCATAGTCCGGTTTGAGCGCGATGGCCCGGCGGTACGAGGCGATCGCCTCCTCGGTCCGGCCCAGCCGGGCGAGCACGAACGCGAGCTGGAAATGCGCCTTGGCCCAGGAGGCCGAACGGTCCATCTCGGTGACTCGCCGGAACTCCCGCTCGGCGCGCTCCAGGTTGCCGGACGCCAGGCTCGTCATCGCGAGGTTGTAGGCCGCGCTCACGTAGTGCGGCTTTTTCGCGAGAGCCTCGAGATAGGCGCGCCGCGCCCCCTCGAGATCGCCGGCGGCGGAACGCGCGACCCCGAGGTTGAACCAAGTCCGCGCGTCGGCTTGGCCTTCCGCGACCGCCTCGGCGAGGAGATCGGCCGCCTCCTCGGCCGCCCCCGTTTCGAGAAGAATCGTGCCCAGCTCCGCCTTCGTCGCGGGATCGCCGGGGCCGCTCTCCAGAGCGTCGCGGAGCAATCCGACAGCCTCGTGGATGCGCCCGGCGCGCCACAGCCGGCGGGCCTGCGCCACGGCGCGAGGCACGCCGGTGTCCCGCGCCGCCGACTCGTCCGCCGGCTCCGGATCGCCGGGAATCGCCGACTCCGCGTCCACGGTCGCGTCCGCGTCGGCGTCGGCCCGCAGCGCCGAGGGGAGCGGATCGCCGTCGTGGATCGCGATCACGCCGGCGTCTGCGGGGGGGCGCACGGACTGCCACAGCAGCGCGACCCCGATCGCGGACATGACGGCGACCGCGAGGAGGAAGAGGGCGTCCTGCCGGCCGCGCGTCACGACGCCTCCCTCGCCGCCAGGACGGACCGCAGCCCTCTTCCGTTGGCGAGCTGGATGTTCAGGCCGGGGCGCGCGTTGACCTCGATCACCATCGGGCCGCGTTCACGGTCGATCACGACATCCACGCCGAGGTAGCCGAGATCCACGCATTCCGCCGCCCACCGCGAACACCGGAGGACTTCCGGCCAGTGCGGGATGGCGATCCCGCGGAGCTTCGTGCCGGTGTCCGGGTGCTCGTCGATCCGGCGAATTCCGAGGATCCCCCCGGTGGTCCGCCCGCTCTCCATGTCGATCCCGAGACCGACGGCGCCCTGGTGCAGGTTCGCCTTGCCCCGCGAGCGGCGGGTGGGAACCCTCAGCATCGCCATCACCGGCTCGCCCCGGTGCACGAGGACGCGCAGGTCGGGCAGGCCGCCCACGCCGATCGATCCCAGCACTTCGTCCGCCTCGACCAGCTCCTCGGCGAAGGCCCTCTCCCACACCCGCGAGGGGCTGCACATTCCCGAGAGGATCTGGCAAACGTGCTCCCGGATCTCCCGCCACCCGACCGCGATCTCTCCCCTGGGTCCCGGAGAGACCAGCTCCCCGCTCTCGGATCTCCTGACGACCAGGATCCCGTTCCCGCCGGACGCCGAGGCCGGTTTCACGACGAACCCCCGGGGGTGGTCGAGGAGGCCGTCCACGCGGGGAAGGTCGGAGAACTTCTCGAAGACCGCCAGCGTTCGCGGTGCAGGGACACCCGCACGCTCGAACAGTGTCTTGGCGAGCAGCTTGTCGTCCGCCAGCGGCATCTCGCGCCGGGGGTTCAGCGGGTAGACGAGGGATAGATTGCGCGCGTTGATGCCGAGCACCTCGCGCCGGAAGCGCCGCCACCGGTCCAGGAGGCCGCCCATCAGACGCTCCGCGCCGGGTAGAGCAGCTCGCGGAAGCGCAGCAGCTCCGTCAGGCGGATTCCGAACCAGCGGCCGGCCACCAGAAAGGCCGCCACGACGAGGAGAAGCAGCTCGGGGAAGGTCAGCACCGCGATCTGGAGAGGCTCCCAGTTCATCACGGCGAAGGTCGAGCAGACGACCACCACCGTGCCGAGCGCCACGGTGAGGGCCCGCCGCGTGCCGTCCTGCTCGAGCATCGTGGAGAACCGCTCGATGGTGAGCGTCAGGATCGCCAGAGGGAACAGGCTCGCGCGCGTGGGCAGGAGTGTTCCGGTGGCCGCCCCGAAGAGAACGACCGCGAGCGTGAACATCACCACCGCCGTCAGGATGACCGCGAGTCGCGGCGTATGGAGCAGCTCGAACCATCCCAGGACGAACCGGAGCACCGTCCCGAGGGCGATGATCGCGAGAAAGAGCGCGACGCCCCAGGCGAGGCCCGTGTCCCGGAAGGCGACGGCGAGCAGCGCCGGCATGAACGTGCCGAAGGTCTCGATGCCCACCACGTTCCTCATGAAGACCACGACGAGCCCGCCGAACGGGATCATGAGGATGATCTTCAGGAGGTTGACCGGAATCCGCACTCGCTCGAAAGCGGCCCACAGATTGAGCCCGGAGGACAGCAGGCGCCGCGAGACGGACCACTCCGCCGGAGGCGCGAGGATCCTGCGGGCGTGAAAGACATACTGGAAATTCACGTCCGGTGTGTGCGTGAAGAGTGGAAGATCTCCATAGTAGGTGACGAGGTAGTGCTCCGGCACCTCGGCGAAGTAGCCGTTCAGGGGGCAAAAAGGAACCCAGTGGCCCCTGATCCAGACTTCGGCCCAAACATGGCTCGCCCTCCAGGCTCCGTCCTTGAGAATCAAGCCGCCCACCAGGCGCGCCGGGATCCCCGCCGCTCGGAGGAGAGCCACGAACAACCGCGATTTGCCGCCGCAGGAGGCCTCACCCAGGCGGTAGCAGGTGAGCGCGTCGGTCGTGCCCGTGAAGTTCTGCGCCTTGATGGTGGACCTGGCGTACTCGAAGGCTTTCCTGACGACGGCGGTGACATTGCTTCTCTCGGGGGCCGGAACCAGCTCGTCGAGAAGCTGACGGATCTCCGGGGCGTCGGACTGGATCAGCTCGGTCGGCTCGAGGTACCGGCGCAGCCCGGGAGGGTAGTGTGCGGGGCGCGTGATGACCGGGTCGAGGGAATAGCGGCGCGGCTCGGTGCGCACGGTTGCCGAGTAGACGATCGTTGCCGGGCCAAGGGCGGCGCGTTTCCTCCAGACGCCGATCCTCGCGTCGCGGCTGGCGCGCACCTCGAAATCGAAATCGCCGGAGCTGACCAGCTCGTCGGTGACGCGCTGGCGCTCGTTGGAAAGCGGCAGCGCCGCCTTCACCACGATGTCGTCGCCGTGCCCGACGACGCGCATGTCGATGCTCAGCTCCCGGTGCCGCTCGGGAGCCAGCGCGCCGCCGGCCGGTCCGAGCAGGGACACGCGGAGGAACGCGAGCCCGAAGCAGGCGGCGACGAGCGCCAGCACGGCGATCTTGTCGCGTAAGCGCATGCAGAGTCCAGGGTTGACCCGGCCCGGGCGAGCCGGGGGCCGACCGCCCGGCTGGGGCCGGCGGCGATCTCGCCCTAATATGGCCCACGATCGGCGCGGGCGCCCGCCGCGCCGCCAGGGGGGACGCCATCCCGCCCGACGGCGGGTCCGCCTCTCGAAGGAGATCTCGAACAGACATGGAAAGATCGATGACCGCGCTGCGGATGCTGCCGCTGGCGCTCCTGGCCCTCCTGCCCGCTGCTCCTGCGGGGGCGCGTGCGGACGATGGCGAGAACCGCCGGATCTTCGCGAACGGCGTGCTGGAATCGGACATCCGAGTCGGGCTCGGCTACGACGGCAACGCCTT
>RFHH01000020.1 GCA_003696075.1 Acidobacteriota bacterium | reverse complement strand
GGCCGGCCAGTGCCTCGACGACCGCCGACAGGTCGCGACGGGGCAGCTCGGGATCGGTCAACGGAGAGGAGGGCTCGGGCCGCGGCGGCGCGAGCGCGACCCAGATCGTCCGTCCCTGCCGCCGCCAGCGCGCGAGGGCGGCCGCCCAGGCGCGGCCCGTCCCGGGATCGGGACCCCACACCAGCAGCGCCGGCGCCCTCCCCGGACGCTCGTCGCACCGCTGCTGCTCGACCGGGATCGCCGTCCCGTCGTCGGCGATGACCTCCAGGCGGGCGCGGCAGGATTCCGGCACGGCGGGCGGCGAGGCGCCGCGCCAGCCGAGCACGATCGCCCCCGCGGTGACGGCGAGAAAACCGGCGGCGAGGGCGCGCCTCCCGCCGGAGTGTCCCCGGGCGCTCATCACGATCCCATCCTAGCGGAGGGCCGGGGCGCCGGGAACGGATCGGTGTTGTCCCGGCCGGGGGGCGGTGCGAGAGTAGTCGCGCCGCTCGGCCCGCGACGGACGAGAGAAGAATGAGCCGCCCCCGCTCCGGCAAGGAACCGACCCGCGCCCTGGCGATCAACCGCCGTGCGAAACGGGACTACACCATCGAGGAGACGTTCGAGGCGGGGTTGGCCCTGGTGGGCACCGAGGTGAAGTCGGCCCGGGAGGGGCGCATCCAGCTCAAAGACGCCTACGCCCGGATCAAGGACGGCGAATTGTGGCTCGTCGGTTGCCACATCGCCCCCTACTCGCACGCGTCGGGCGACGTCAACCACGACCCCGAGCGTCCCCGCAAGCTGCTCGTGCACCGCTACGAACTCCGGCGCCTGATCGGCAAGACGGAGCGGTCCGGCTACACGCTGATCCCGCTCCGCGTCTACCTGAAAGGGCCCTGGATCAAGGTCGAGCTCGCGCTGGCGAAAGGACGGGCCAAGCACGAGAAGAAGGAAGCGCTGAAGCGGAAGATCCAGGAACGGGAGATCAAGCAAGCGCTGGCCGACCGGCGGCGCTGACCCCCCGCCCGCCCGGAGGAAAGGGGCCGGTGGGACACCGCAACCCCCCGGAGCCGACCAGCCGCGCGCGGCCGCGGATCTCCGTTCGGGGCGGCGCCCGGACCGGCGGGCGGCCGGGCTAACCGGTGGCCATCGTGGCCTCGACCTCAGCCAGCGCCAGCCGCATCCGCCCCTCGGCACCCTCGGTCTGGGCCCGCAGGATCGCCGCCGCGTTCGGAGGGAGGTCCGGGAGGGCTGCGGCAATCACCAGACGCCCCTCGCCGTCGGTGCGGCCCTCGACGAGATCGAGGGGATCGCGCCCCGGGGCCACGATCCGGACCTGGACGCGGACCTCGGCCGCGGGGGAGCCGTCGGCGCGGCTCACGCGGACCGACCCCTTGAGCCCGCTCGCCGCATCGCCCTCGAACGCGATCGCCAGCGGCTCGACGGGGCGGTCGTCACGTTCGAGAGCCCGGGCCACGAGCTCGTCGAGCTCCCCCTCCTCTCCGACCATCCGCTCGAGCGAGCCGGGCGGATCGAGGAAGGCGCCGTGGCGGACACGGCGCAGCACGTCCCGGTGCTGGCGTTCCAAGCGCCGCGCGAGCTCCTTTTCGTCGACGGTCCCGTCCTCGGCGACGAGGTCCTCGTATCCCGACCGCTCGTGGTGCAGGATCTGACCGCCGCAGTAGACGAGCGTCTCGAGCACCGGGTTCGCCGTTCCGCGATCCTCGGTCTGGACGTGGAACACCTTCCCTTCGCACGAGACGTCGGTGTTGTAGCCGGTGAGCACGCCCCGCCTCCCCGGCGCCCGGAGCGCCGCGGGATCGAATCTCGGTCCCCCCGTCGCGAGCCGTCAACCCGGCTCGGCTCGTTGCCCGCAGGGGGGCGGGGCCGGATAATGCGGCGCCCGCGCCGCGGGGTCGCGGCCCGGCGCGCGGGGAAACCGATGGCCCGACTCTCCCTCGAAGACGCGCTCGACCGCTACGGGATTCCGCGCTGGGGGCGCGGCTTCTTCGGGATATCCCCGGACGGCCGGCTGACGGTGCGGCCCGCCCGGACCGGCGAGGCGGCGCTCGCCGACGTCGTCTCCTCGCTGCGCGAACGCGGGGTCGAGCCGCCGGTCGTCCTGCGCTTCCCGCAGATCCTCCGCGCCAGCCTGGACGAGCTGACGGGCGCCTTCCGCTCGGCGATGGAGGAGTTCCACTACCGGGACTCCGGCTACGTGCCCGTCTACCCGCTCAAGGTCAATCAGCGGCGGCCGGTGGTCCGCGCGTTGCTCGAGGCGGGCCGGGAGTACGGCATGGGACTCGAGGCCGGGTCCCGCTCCGAGCTCCTTCTCGCGCTGGGCCTCGGCCTGCCCGAGGGCTCGATGATCTGCGTCAACGGTTACAAGGACGCCGACACGCTCCGCCTCGCCCTGCTCGGCGCGCGACTCGGGCTGCGCGTGATCGTGGTGATCGAGAAGCTGTTCGAGGTGGACCTCGTCGAAGCCCTCTTCCGCGGTGCCGGCGGCCCCCTCCCCGAGCTCGGCGTCCGGACCCGGCTGTTCGCCCGCGGGTCCGGAAAGTGGTGGAAGTCCTCCGGCACGACGGCGAAGTTCGGCCTGAGCACCGCCTCGCTTCTCGAGGCGTGCGCCCGGCTCGACCGGGCCGGCCTGCTGGACCGGCTCAGCACGGTTCACTTCCACATCGGCTCCCAGATCCCGGAGATCCGGCGCCTCAAGGGGGCCTTCCGGGAGGGCGCGCGCCTGTACGCGAAGCTCCGGCGGCAGGGCGTGCCCGTCTCCGTGCTCAACGTCGGGGGAGGCCTGGCCGTCGACTACGACGGCTCCCGGACCGCATCGGACGCGTCGCGCAACTACTCCGTGCAGGAGTACGCGAACGACGTCGTCTACACGGTCCGGGAGATTTGCGCCGAGGAGAGAGTTCCGCTGCCGACGCTGGTCTCCGAGTCGGGACGGGCGCTGACCGCCTACCACTCCCTGCTGGTGACCAACGTCCTCGGTCGCATTGCAGCCGACCCGCCCCTTCCCGCCGAGCCGCCCCCCGACGGCGCGCCGCGGGTCGTGCGCGAGCTCTTCGAGCTGTGCCGCGACATGGGGGCCAAGACCTACCGGGAGTTCTTCCACGACGCCGTCGAGCTGCGCGACGAGATGATCACGATGTTCAACGTCGGCATGCTCTCGCTGGAGGAGCGGGCGCTCGCGGAGCAGCTCTTCTGGCAGGTGGCGCGCGAAGCGTTGCGGTACGCGCGCCGGGAACGCGTTTTCGCCGAGGAGTTCGAGCAGCTCGAAAGGGCCCTGCACGACAAGTTCATCGCCAACTTCTCGGTTTTCCAGAGCGCCCCCGACCACTGGGCTCTCGAACAGCTCTTCCCGGTGGTTCCCCTGACGCGGCTGACGGAGGAGCCGACCCTCCGGGCCACCGTCGTCGACATCACCTGCGACTCCGACGGCGAGATCGACCACTTCGTCGACGTCAAGGACGTGAAGGAGGTCCTCGAGCTGCACGATCCCGCCGACCGGCCGGGCGAACCGTACGATCTCGCCATCCTGCTGCTGGGGGCCTATCAGGACGTCATGGGCGATCTCCACAACCTCTTCGGCGCCCCCGCCGACGCCGACGTCGTCGTCGACTCCGACGGGAACTTCGAGATCACCCGGATCGACCCGCCGGACAGCGCGGAGCGAGTTCTGGGCGCGTTCGGGTTCCAGCGCGACGAACTGGTCCGGCAGGTGGCGGCGCGGATCGATCGGGCCCGGCGCGAAGGCCGGCTCGGCCCGGAAGAGGCCGCCGCCGGGCTCCGGCGCTACACCGATCTGTTCGACGGCGGGACCTACCTCAAGCGCGGCGCTTGAGTGGAGCCCCGCGGCGCCGTCCCCGGCGGCCCGCCGGGACGGCCCGGCCCCCGCGAGGCGGACGAGCCGCCTTCGGCACGGGCGCGGGACGCGATCGAACGCGGGGGCGGGCCAGCGCCCCTGACGGCTCCCGGCGCGGCCCTCCGCTCACCGCACCGAGCGCCGGCGGACGGAGGGCGGCAGCTGTCCCGCCAGCGGCCGGTCTTTCTCCTTCACGTGCCCGAGGCGGCTGACGGCGTGCTGGATCTTCTTGCGGAAGCCCTTCAGGTCGCACCGGTCGAGACAGCCCAGGGCCTCGTCGAGGATCGCCGCGACCTCATCGAGGCCCATCTTCGCCGCCTCGCTCCGGACTTCGCCCACGCGGGATGCGAGGGTCCCCAGTTCACCGACGGTCAGGTTGTTCAGCGTGTCGATCAGCGCTCGCACTTTCATGGCGCGCGTATTCTAGGCGCGCTCCCGCCTGCGCGACCAACCGGCGGGGCGGCGCGCCCGGGGGGAGCCGATCTGCTATCCTCGCCGCCCCGATGAGCGCACCGACGAAAACGCGCCGCCGCGGTGCTCAACCCGGCCTGTTCGAGGATCCCCCGGCGCCGGCCGCGGCCGCCCCGCCGCCCCGGAGGCGCGCCGCGTCCGGTGGTGGGCGGCGCCGGGCGGTCGGGGCGCAGGAACTCGCCGGGCGGCAGCGGGAGATCTCGGTCTCCGAGTTCTTCACCAAGAACCGGCACCTGCTCGGCTTCGACAACCCGCGGAAGGCGCTTCTGACCACGGTGAAGGAGGCCGTGGACAACGCGCTCGACGCCTGCGAGGAGGCGGGCATCCTGCCGGAGATCGAGGTGGCCGTCTCCCAGCTCGCCGAGGACCGCTTCGAGGTCCGCGTCCGGGACAACGGCCCCGGCATCGTCAAGGACCAGATCCCGAAGATCTTCGGAAAGCTGTTGTACGGGAGCAAGTTCCACCGCTACCGCCAGTCCCGCGGGCAGCAGGGCATCGGGATCTCCGCGGCAGGGATGTACGGCCTGCTCACCACCGGGCGCCCCGTGGTGATCACCTCGCGCACCGGGCCCCGCCGGCCGGCCCATCATTACGAGGTCGCGATCGACACGAGGCGCAACAAGCCGGAGATCCTCAAGGACACGCCGCTCGAGGACCCGTCGTTCACGCGGGGAACCGAGGTCCGGATCACCCTGGAAGGCCACTTCACCCGCGGCCGCCGGAGCGTCGACGAATACCTCGAACTGACCGCGCTCGCGAACCCCCACGCGACGCTGCGCTACCTGCCGCCGAAGGGTGAGCCGGTCGTGTGGGAGCGGGTGACCGACGAGCTGCCTCCCGAGCCGCGCGAGATCAAGCCCCATCCCCACGGCGTGGAGCTCGGCAACCTGATCAAGATCCTTCGGGACAGCAAGGAGCGCTACCTCGCCACCGCGCTCCAGGCGAGCTTCTCGCGGGTGAGCGCCAAGGTGGCCGCCGAGATCTGCGAGCGCGCCAAGGTCTCGCCCAAGGCGAGCCCGCGGCGGCTCGACACGCGGGAGGTCGAGCGGCTCTACCGGGCGATTCCCAAGGTGCGCATCATGGCGCCGCCGACAAACTGCCTGGTGCCGATCGGCGCCGAGCTGATCGAGAACGCGCTGCGCCAGCGGATCGAGGCCGACTTCTTTGCCTCGTGCAGCCGCCCCCCGGCGGTCTACCGCGGCAACCCGTTCCTGGTCGAGGTGGGGCTCGCTTACGGCGGAAAGCTCCCCGGCGACGACCTGGCCCAGGTGACGCGGTTCGCCAACCGCGTCCCGCTCCTGTACCAGTCGGGAGGCTGCGCGATCACAAAGGCGGTGGTCCAGACGAACTGGCGCAGCTACGGGCTGTCGCAGTCCAAGGGAGCCCCCCCGACCGGCCCGGTGCTGCTGTTCGTGCACCTGGCCTCGGTGTGGGTGCCCTTCACCTCGGAGAGCAAGGAGGCCATCGCCTCCTACCCCGAAATCGTCAAGGAAATCCGGCTCGCGCTGATGGAGGTCGGGCGGCGGCTGGGCGCGTACATCCGCCGGCGCGAGCGCATCGCCGCCGAGCAGAAGAAGCGGAGCTACATCACCCGGTACATCCCCCAGATCGGCATCGCGTTGCAGCAGATCCTGTCGCTGCGCGACCGCGAGAGGGATAGGGTGGTCGAGGAGCTGAAGGGCATCCTCGAGCGCTCCCGGAAGATGTAGCCGGCCGGGCGGGTCCCTCGGCGGCCGCTCACAGGCAATCGCCGTTCCCCGGGCGCCTCGGTCCCCGGAACGCCCGGCCGGCCACGTCGGCGCACTGCGCAGGATCGTAAGTTCCCTTCAGGTCGGGTCCCGACCGGCGCCGCGCGAGATAGAAGAAGGCGGAGCCGGGAAGCGGCACGTCGGGATCGACCACCTCGGGCCCTCCAGGCGGAACGGCCGCGGCCAGGCACACGAGATCGCCGAGGAAGGTCCCACCGGCCGGGTCGGGGCCGAGGTTCGCCACCTCTCCCCGGACCACGTCGAAGGCCAGGCCCTGGTTGTCGGCGGCCAGCGGAACCGACGGGTCGGACGTGCCGCCCAGGCCGGGGTCGAAAGAAGTCGCCGTGTGGAAGCCCAGGAGACTGCGGTCGAAGGAGATGGCGTGGTTCGTGCCGTCCGCGGCCGGCCTGACGCGGAGGTCGACGACCGGGATGAGCTGCCGGAACTTGCCGTCGGCCGAGGGCTCCACCGCGCCGAGGAAGAGCCGCGCCTGGTCCTGCTCGTCTCCGAAGATCTCGACCCAGCCAGTGAGCGGTGGATCCGTCGTGCCGTCCACCTCGATCGGCGTCGCCGTTCCGAGGATCGGCGAGGGCACGGGGGAACCGAGGTCGAGCGCCCCCCCGGCGTTGCTCCATGCGCGGTTGCAGAGGACTTCCGGTGCCTGGTCGGTGGGTCCCGGCGACGCCGGATCGCGCGCGATGCCCGCACCGCCGGAGCCGCTGATACGGTTCCGGTCGATCTTCACGCCCGGTGCCGCCGCGAATCGCACCCCGTCCTCGAGCATCCCATCCCCGGCGCCTCCCCCGATGACGTTCGACGTCACCCTCGCGCGGGCTCCTTCGAGCGTGACCGCCACCCCGATGCCGCTGCAACGGATCCGGTTGCCGATCACGGTGACCGCGCCGCCGACTCGGACGGCGGGGCCGTAAAAGCCGGCGCAGGCCGCCCCCGCCGGATCGGACAGCCCGATCTCGTTGCCGGCCACCCGGCTTCCGTCCGTCCCGGGACCGAGATCGATCCCGTCACCCGGGCCGCTCAGGCGGTTCCCGACGAGCTCGACCGTGCCGAAGGTGGCCGTCACGGCGAACAGGTTGCCGGTCCCCGGACCGCCGTCGGCCGACGTGCCGATCCAGCTGCGGGACACCCTCAGCGTGACGAGCGTCCCGCCGGGCGCCCCCTCGAGGGAGATCGCGCCTTCGTTGGCGACGAACCTCGATCGAAGCACGGTGACGGTGCCGACGTCGCCGGGGTTCGAGGTAGCCCCCACGATCCGGAGCCCGACGCCGCCGTTGCTCTCGTCCGGGCCGTCGCCGCCGAACAGGCAGTCGTCGAAGATGTTGGCGCCGCCCGGCCAGGTCTCGACGAGGACGACCTCGGGACCGGAGAAACCGGCGAACTGGAGGCCGTTGATCCGGTTTCCCGGGGAGCGCACGGCGAGGGCCGTCGCGATGATCCCGTCCCCGTGGACCCTCACCACACCCCGCCGGGTGTGGACGGGCCACGGTGCCGAACTCTGAGGGGGGCGGCCGATCGTCACCCACCCCTCGGCCAGGTCGGGGAGCGGCGCGACCAGATGGACGGTGCTTCCCGCGATCGGGTCGATGACGATCTCGTCCGGCTCTCCGTTGACGTTCGACTCCTCGATCGCCCAGCGGAGCGTCCCGTAGGGAGCGGGGATGTCGTCGCTGGGATCGGTCACCTCGAAGACGGCGGCGGCCGCCGGTCCGCTCGCGAGTGCCACGAGCAGGAGCGGCGCCGCGATCGCACGCGATCGGACGGGACGCCTCATCGCGACCTCCCTCCCCGGCCCGGCGGGGCCTGGCCGGATGCCGCGCCCTGCCCTCGCCGGCAGCGTACGCCGGCATCGCCGCCGGCGGGCGGGACTCGCGCCCCGAGCGCGTTCCGCCGCGGGGATCCAGCAGCTCCCGGGCGTTTCAGATCTGCAACGCGATCGGACGGCCCCCCTGGTGGAACGGCGGCAGACCGTCGTATAAGGAGTGCAGCGGGTCCACGGGCGCGTGGGGCACGCTTGGAGAGTGGGGATTCCGAGGTCCGGCGCGCTGTCGGGGAGCGGCTGCGGCGCACCCGAACCGCGCTCGGGCTGACGCTCGACGACCTCGCGCGGCGGCTCGATGCCCGCGGCGTCAAGGTCTCGCGCAGCACGATCCACCGGATCGAGACGGGGCGGTCTCCGCAGCCGCTCGAGACGGTCGCCGCCATGTGCGCTGCGCTCGCCCTTCCGCTCTCCGCCATCGAGGAGACGGCCCGTTCGGCCTGGCGCGCGCGCTGCATCGATCTCTCAGGGGCCGGCTACGACGAGCTCATGCGCCGCGGGAACCGCCTCGGGGCGCGGGGCCGTTTCCACGAGGCGCTCGCGGCCTTCGAGGCGGCTCACGACCGGGCGCTTCTCGACGGAGGCCCGGTGCGAGAGCGCGAGATCCGGCGCTCGCGGGCGTTGTTGCACGTGGCGGACTGCCTGCACCGGCTGCGCTGCTACCAGCTCGCTCTGGATGCGGCCGGACGGGCCCTGAACCTCGCGGGCGATTCGGCCGACGACCGCCTCCGCGCGGTCGCCCTCCACATCAGCATCGGCTACATGCAGAACGACCATTACAAAGCCGACCTGTTCGCCCGGCACGCGGAGGAGCTCCTTCCCGGCGCGGCACCGGCGGCGCGGGCCTTCGCCCTGGCCGTCCTGGCGAACCTTCACTATCGCCGCGATCAGTGGGCGCGGGCGCGGCCGCTGTTCGAGCAAGCGATCGCCCTCTACCGCCGCCTGGGGGCCCGCCTCCAGCAGGCGAAGGTCGAGGTGACCGCCGGACACAACCTGTTCCTGCTCGGCAACGAGGCCCGGGGCGTCGCGTTGGTCCACCGGGGGCACGAGCGCGCGCGCCGAGGCCGGTATGCCGAGGTCGAGCTGTACGCGCTGCGGGTTCTCGGGCGGATCGATGCCGCCCGGGGCCGCTACGAAGATGCCCGCTTCCAGTTCGAGCGCGCCGCCGCCATCGCGCGCCGGCTGAAGCTCGTGCACGAGTTGTTCCTCGCGTGGTTCGGACGCTGGGAGGCGGCGCGGAGCGCCGGCGACCGCCGCGAGGAGCAGCGTTCGCGGCGGGTCCTGACGCGCCTGCTGCGGCGAATCGACCCCGACCTTCCCGAGGCCCGCCGGTTCGCCGCCGAGGCGGTGCTCGCCAACGGATGCAAGACATGAAAGTCAGACCGGCCGCCACAAGAACGTTCCTGCTCCTCGCCGTCGCGGCGGGGCTCCTTCCGGCCGGGCGGGCGCTCGCCGAGGTGGCGGTCGACCGCCCGGGAGCGGACGGCCAGGCGTTCGTCCTCCTGTCGGGAGGCGGCGACAACCCGACTCCATGGCCCACCTGGGGCCGCGTCCGGCTCCACGCCGATCCCCGGCTGCTGCTGAACCCCGACGGCGATGCGGTGGGCGACGGCCCGCCCGGCGTGGCGCTCGCCCCGCAGAACGCCGCTCCGCACGCCGTCTGGAGCCGCTCCGACGGTGCCGACCGGGAGATCGTCCTGTCGTGGTGGGACGGCACCGCCTGGACGCCGCCGGAGCGGGTCACCGACGACACCCTGGACGATCTGCGGCCGCGCATCGCCCTCGGCCCCGACGGGACGCGCCACGTCGTCTGGCATCGCGACGAGTGGGGCGAACAGCGCGTGTGGTACCGGCAGCCCCCGGCGCTGTCGGGCACGGTGGGCACCGAGCCGGAACCGGTGACGGAAGCTCCCGACACCGGAAGGTTGGCCGATGTCGCCGTCGACGGCATGGGGTGGGTGTGGGTGGCGTACCAGAAGGATCCCGCCACGGCACCGGGAGCGGCCGAGGGAATCTTCGTCGCGCGCCGGGAATCGCCGTTCGTGTGGACGCGGCAGCGGCTCGGGCCGACCGGGCTCGATCCCGCTCTCCCGGACCTGGACCGCGGCGTGCGCATCCATGCGAGCCGCGGCCGCCTGTGGGTCGACTGGGTCGACGGGGACGGCGTCTTCGCCTACCGCGTCTGGCGGGAAGCGACGGAGAGCTGGTCCCAGCCTGTCCGGCTCGACTACACCCGGGAGCGCCTCCTCGCCGGGCAGGAGGAGATCGCCCGCGAGATGGCGCGCGCGCGGATCCGGATGCTGGTGCTCCGGCCGGGGCGGTGATGACGGCAGCCGGGGCCGATCGCGCTGCGCGGCCGCCGGTGGTGGCCACGGAAAGGCGGAGGCGGGAGGGAATCGGGATCGGACCGGCGCCGGAGGCGGCGCTTCCTCCGCGGCGTCAATCGCGGGCGCTGGCCAGCTCCACGGGCCGGCCGCTTTCCCACCGCGCGACGGTCCCGCCGTCCGGAAGGCGGAATTCGATCTCGCGGTACCCGTTCCGCTTGAGAACGCTCGCGATGCCGAAGACGAGACCGGTCCGCTTGGCGTCGCTCAGCTGATCCCAACGGGAGGGATCGAGGGTCACTACGGCCGCCGGCGGGTCGCCCGCGAGCGAGAGCACCCCCGGCATTCGGGCCGCACGATCGAGAGGGACGTCGGGCGGGCCCGAGAGGAACACGAAGGCGCCCACCGCGACGGCCGCCACCCCGGCCACCGCCGCGAACGCGACCGCGATCTGGCGGACCGCGAACGATCGGGCGGCCCGGCCCGCACCCGCCACGCGGCGCGGGGCCGCTCCGCCCGGGACGGAGGCGGGCCCCGCGGCGGCAGGGATCGCCAGGTCGCCGTCGATCCCGGCGGGGTGGTCGATCTCGAGTTCCGCCGCCAGCCGGCGGGCGACCTGGGTCGCCTCCGCCCCCAGGTGCGGTTCGATCTGCTTGATGAGCGCCGCCACCGACCCGGCGATCCGGGTGAGGTTCCCGGCGAGGCCGCTCCGGCCTTCCTTCCGCAGGGCCTCCACCGCCCGGCGGATCTCCGCATTGAGTGCCAGCCCGAGGGCGGCGTCGTAGAGCAGCTCGGCGAGCTGCCGGTCCCGCTCTTCGGCGGTGGGCAGCGGCGAGCGCTCGAACCGGTCGAGGTCGCTCAGCGCCTTCGCCTGGAGGGCGATTCCGTCCGCCACGATCCGCGCCAGGCCGCTCGCCGGCGGCCGGCCGCCCGCGAGGGCGGCGGCCAGCGCGCCCTTCTGCCACGGCGTGAGGGTCATCTGGCGCTTGCGGACCTGGATCTCGAGCGGCCCGGTACGGTTGCCGTGCTGCTGGAGGAGCGCGGCGAGCTGCGCGTGGAAGGGAGCCAGGACCTCGTGTCTGGGCTTGGTGATCGAGGATGGGACGGCGCCGGTCGTCGTCGCCACGGTCCGCTCCGCTCGGCCGGATCCCACCGTCCGCCCCGCCGGCGCCCGGCAGGCGAGGGGCGTTCCGGAAAAGCCCGGCCCCGGCGATAACTTCGGGCCGGCGTCGGAGGCGGTCAAGAAGCGGGACGCCGCGCCGGCCCCGGCCGGCCGGGGGTCGAGCCGGCCGGGGCAGCGCTCGGCGTCAGGGGGATGCGGCAGCCAGCTCCACCTTGTGCTCGAACTCGACCGGGCGGAGAGGCTTCCACTTGACCTCGAACTTGGCCTTGAGAAGCGAGTCCCGGTACTGCGAGCCTTTCCAGGTGAAGAAGCGGGCCCCCTCGTCGACGAGACGCGGATCGGCCTGACTCCGGACCTTGTACTCGTTCTTGAACTCCTCGTCCGGAAGATCGGTCAGCACCTCCGGCTCCACCGTTTGCGCCAGCGTCAGGACGTCCTCGGCCGGGCAGTCGGGCAGCTTGTACTCCTTGCGCCGCTTGCGCGGCTCCATCCTGGTGTCCACCCGAACCCACGGCAGCACGTCCAGAACCTTCCGGTCGAGGTCGGCGAAGAAGGCATCGCAGGCGCTCCAATCGAACGAGTCGCTCTTCGACTTGCCCTCGAACTTGACCGCCCCTTCCGTGTGATCGGCTCCCGGCACGAGGTGGGCCTTCGCGATGCGCTCGTACGCGAGCGCCTGCGCCGGCATCAGACTCGCTTCCGGCGGCAGCGTGCAGGGACCGATCTGCGAGCGCACCTCGGCACCGAGCTTGATCTCCTCCGCCGGCGGATAGTCGGCCGTGCGGTCGAAATCGGGCAGCGCGGCGATCCGGCCCGAGGCCCGCTCCATCGCGTCGGGATCGCTCCGGTCGAACCCGGTGCGCGCTTTCACCTCGTATTTCACCTTCTGCAGTTTTTCGAGACCGTGGCACCTGGCGCAGCTCGCGGCCACGTCGGACTCGTCGATCGAGAAGCGGTGGAAGGCGAGCGGACCCTTCGCGTGGCAGGCACTACAGGCGATCCCCGCGGGAGGATGCACGAACGCGGCGTCGCCGTAACGGTCGGCGAACGCCCGCTGCAGGGAGCGGACGGCGGCGAAGTCCTCCTGGGAGGCGACCGCCGGATGCTTCAGCTCGAACTTCAGCTCGGCCAGCATCTCCGACGGACCGACATGGCAGCGGGAGCAGTCGTACGGGGGATTCGTCCAGCCGCCCCTCGCGAGCGCAGCCGGAGCGGCCGCGAGCAGGACGAACGCGGCCGCGGCGAGGCAGCTCGATCGATGACGCATCACCGGACCCTCCTTCTCCAACCCGGCGGGCCGGATTCCGGCCCGGCCGTGTGAGTCAGGCGTCATTCTAGCCAGGAATAACTAATGAGTCAGTAATTCACCGGGATCATTTTTCGTCGCGGCGCCGCTCCCGAAGTCGCCCCGGCGTTGCCGACCGGGCGCGACCGTCCGGGGAGCGCTCGGCTCGGGCGATCAGCGCCCGGGCGCTCCTCGGGCCGGCCGGTCCCGCCACGGCCGAGATCCGGAAGCGCTCCGCCGGGCATCCGGCTCGAGCGGGGAGCTCGCCCCTTCGGACCGGAGCGGAGGGCGGGCCGCCCGACTCACCCGGCCAGCCACCCCGCCGCGAAGGCCGCCGCGAAGGTCGCCGTCGCCGCCGCCTGCCGCCAGCCGATCCGCCGGGGCTTCAGCGGGCGCGGCGGCCGCACGAGGCCGGCGGCCACGAAGGCGAGATCGACCCCGTGGGCGGCGGCGATCCCGCGCGGCACGATCCCTGCCCCTCCCAGGAGTAGCGCCGCGCCGAGGGCGACCGCCGAAAGAGCGAGCGCCGGCCCGCCGGAGATCCAGCGCTCCCCCGCCGCCGGGACGGCCCCGCCCCGGTCGCGCCACCTCAGGAAAACGTGGACCAGCAGGATCGAGGCGGCGGCCTGGGCCCAAAGGAGTCCCCAGAGCGCCCATCCGGCCGGATCGGGCGCGCCGCGGCCGACCCACATCGCCCCGGGCGCGGCCAGCGCCAGGGCCCCGGCCGCGAGCACCTCGACGAGCGGCTGCCGCCGCTCCGCCCTCCGGGCAACCAGGGCGAAGTGCCAGGCCGCGACCGGGGCCGCGGGGAGCGCCAGCCACAGGACGTAGCCGTAGCCGCGCAGCACCAGCCCGGTCACGTGCAGCGCCGCGATCGCCGCGTAGACCGCCGCGAATCGCAGCGCCGGGCCCCGCTCGCGGCCAGGCCGCCGGCCGCTGGCCACCTTCACCAGGACGGCGAGCGGCTGGCGCAGCAGGAAGCCGGCGAGCGCCGCGACGGCGAGGTAGATCGAGGGCACCCGGAGGCGCCCCCCGGCGACGGCGCCGAGCACGAGCGGCGTCAGCAGGAAAGCCCAGGATCCATGGTCCTGGGGCAAGGCGATGTGGCGCGGGAACCGGCGGGAAGACGCCATCGTGCTCGACCTCCAGGGGGAGCGGCCCGCCCGGGCCGCCGGCCGGCGCGGGGCGTGCAGCGGAACGGCTCACCGCCGGCGTTCCGATTCTAGCGGCCCGGGTGCACCCCGTTGTACGGTGGCGCCCCGGAGGACGATCGCCATGCGCACGGTCATACGCGGCACCGGCATGTACGTTCCGCCCCATCCCGTCGACAACCACCGGATGGCGCGCGTGATGGACACCTCCCACGAGTGGATCGTCCAGCGAACCGGCATCGTCACCAGGCACTTCGCTCCCCCCGGAACGGCGACGAGCGATCTGGCGGTGCCCGCGGCCCGGGCCGCCCTTGACGATGCCGGGCTGGAGCCCGACGCCGTGGACTACGTGGTCTTCGCCACGATGACGCCGGACTACTACTTTCCCGGCTCCGCCCCCTACTTCCAGCGCAAGCTCGGTCTGCGGGACGTCCCGTGCCTGGACATCCGGCAGCAGTGCGCCGGGTTCATCTACGGACTGCAGCTCGCCGACGCGCTGATCCGCTCGGGACAGCGGCGCAACGTCCTCCTCGTGGGGGCCGAGGTTCACGGGGGTTTCATGCCGTGGAAGTGCTGGGACGTGCTGATCGACGGCGCCGACCGCGAGGTGCCCGCGGAGGAGTACGAGTGGAACACCCGCTTCCGCGACCGGACGGTGCTCTTCGGGGACGGCGCGGGGGCGTTCGTTCTCGCGGGCGAGCCGCGCGGGGAGAAGGACGACCGCGGGCTGATCGACGTGCTCGTGTACACGCGAGGGGAGCTGGCGGAGAAGCTCCACACCCCCGCCGGCGGCAGCGCCTTCCGCCCCTATTTCTCCGCCGACATGGAGCGCACCGGCGCGATCGTCCCCATCGTCGAGGGCCGGGAGGTGTACAAGATCGCCGTTACGCTGATGCCGCAGATCGTCGAGGAGATCCTGGCCCGGAACGGCATGACCACCGCCGATCTCGACCTGGTCGTCATGCACCAGGCGAACCTCCGGATCAACGAAGCGGTCCAGCGGCGACTGGGGCTTCCGGACGAGAAGGTCTTCAACAACATCCAGCGCTACGGCAACACCACGGCGGCGACGATCCCGATGGCCTTTCATGAAGCCCGGCAGGCGGGGTTGGCGAAGCCGGGAGATCTGGTCTGCTTCGTGGGTCTCGGGAGCGGCCTCAACTGGGGAGCCGTTCTGTATCGCTGCTGAACCGCGGACCTCAGATCGACCGCGTCCGTCCCCCGTCCACCGCGAGGCTCACGCCGGTGATGTAGCCGGCGGCCGGGGACGCCAGGAAACCGGCGGCCGCCGCGATCTCGGCGGGTTCGGCGAACCTCCCGGCCGGAATCTCCGCCTTCATCTCCTCCTCGACCGTGGCGGGGGACACGCCGCGCCGCCGCGCCCGGACCTCGATGATCCGGCGCAGCCGCTCCGTCCGCGTCGCGCCCGGCAGCACGTTGTTGACGGTGATCCCGTGGGGCGCGAGTTCGGCCGAGAGCGTCTTCGCCCAGCTCGCCATGGCGCCCCTCACCGTGTTCGACACCCCGAGCCCGGGAATCGGCTCGCGCACCGACGTCGAGACGATGTTGACGATGCGGCCGAAGCGCGCGGCCCGCATCCCCGGAACGAGGAGCCGCGCGAGCCGGTGGGCCGAGAGCAGGTGCAGCCGCAGGCCGTCGAGAAGCTCCTCCTCCCCGGCTTCGGCCAGCGCCCCCGGGGCCGGTCCTCCCGTGTTGTGGAGGAGGACGTGAATCGGACCGGATTCGAGCTGCTCGCGAACCGCCGCCTCGAGCGCTTCCAGGTCGCGCATGTCGACGGGGAGCGCGCCGTGCCGCGCGCGGATGCCGGCGGCCGCCGACACCGCCTCCATCTCCGCCACCAGGCTCCCGAGGAGCTCCCGGTCGCGGGCCACGGCGAGCACGCCGGCACCGAGGCGCGCGAACTCGAGGGCGCACGCCCGGCCGATGCCCCGGCTGGCCCCGCAGGCGAGAGCTCTCTTTCCGGCGAGCGGAAATCCCCTTTGCATCGGCCCCTCCGGGAGGGCCCCGAGCCTAAGGGGGGCGCGGCCCCGGGGCAAACCGGACGGCCCGCCTTGATGCCCCGCGCGCCGGCCTTCACAATCGCCCGGACCCGCGGAGCCGATGCGGCTCGGTACGCCGAGAGGACCCTGGACGATGATCTTCGAAGAATTCAAGCAGCAGCTTCCCGACCGCGATCCGCAGGAAACCCAGGAGTGGATCGCCTCGCTCGACGAAGTCGTCCAGCGGGCGGGCAAACAGCGGGCGGAGTTCCTCCTGTACAAGGTGCTGAAGCGGGCACGCATGCTGCACCTCGGCCTCCCGCCGACGACGCAGACCCGCTACATCAACACCATCAGCCCGGAGCAGGAGCCCCCCTTCCCCGGCGACGAGGAGCTGGAGCGCCGCATCCGCCGGCTCATCCGCTGGAACGCGGCGGTGATGGTGACCCGGGCCAACAGGCGCTACGAAGGGCTCGGGGGACACCTCTCCACCTACGCCTCGGCCGCAAGCCTGTACGAGGTCGGCTTCAACCACTTCTTCCGGGGCAAGCGCGGCGGCGACCCCGGGGACCAGATCTTCATCCAGGGACACGCGGCTCCAGGGATCTACGCGCGGGCCTTCCTCGAAGGTCGCCTGACCGAACGGCATCTCGACCATTTCCGGCGCGAGACCGGCGGCCAGGGCCTGTCCAGCTATCCCCACCCGCGCCTCATGCCGGACTTCTGGGAGTTCCCCACCGTCTCGATGGGCTTGGGCCCGATCAACGCGATCCAGCAGGCACGGTTCAACCGCTACCTCCACAACCGGGGCATCGCCGACACCTCCCACTCGCGCGTCTGGTGCTTCCTCGGCGACGGCGAGTGCGACGAGCCGGAAGCTCTCGGTGCATTGACGCTGGCCGCGCGGGAGGGCCTGGACAACCTGACGTTCGTGGTCAACTGCAACCTCCAGCGGCTCGACGGTCCGGTGCGCGGCAACGGGAAGATCATCCAGGAGCTGGAGGCGGTCTTCCGCGGCGCCGGCTGGAACGTCATCAAGGTCATCTGGGGCCGGGAGTGGGACGCCCTCTTGAAGCGGGACGTGGACGGCCTTCTCGTTCAGAAGATGAACGAGACCCTCGACGGCGATTACCAGCGGCTGGCCGTCGAATCGGGAGCGTACATCCGGGAGCACTTCTTCGGCCCCGACGAACGGCTCAAACGACTCGTGGCCGACTACAGCGACGAGGAGCTGCGCCGGTTGCGCCGGGGCGGTCACGACTACCGCAAGATCTACGCCGCCTACAAGGTCGCAACCGAGACCAAAGGCGTGCCGACCGCGATCCTGGCGAAGACGATCAAGGGATGGACGCTCGGAGAGGCGTTCGAGGGGCGCAACGCGACCCACCAGATCAAGAAGATGAACGAAGAGGAGCTGCGTGTCTTCAGGGACCGGCTCCAGTTGCCGATCTCTGACGCTCAGCTCAAGGAAGCCCCGTACTACAAGCCGGACGACTCGAGCGAGGAAATCCGCTACCTGCTCGAGCGGCGGCACCGGCTCAACGGGCCGGTGCCGCGCCGGAAGGTGGTCCCGGTGCCGGTCGATCTCCCGGACCGGACGCGGTTCGCCGAGTTCCTCGGGGGCAGCGGTGAAAAGCTGCAGGCCTCGACGACGATGGCGTTCGCGCGGCTGCTCCGATCCCTGATGAAGGACGAGAGGTTCGGCAAGCGCGTCGTCCCGATCGTCCCCGACGAGGCCCGGACCTTCGGCATGGATCCCCTCTTTTCCGAGTTCAAGATCTACAACCCGAAGGGACAGCGCTACACGCCGGTGGACGCCGAGTATCTGATCAGCTACCGCGAGGCGGAGGACGGCCAGATCCTCGAGGAGGGCATCACCGAAGCCGGAGCGATGGCTGCTTGCACCGCGGCGGGAACCTCGTACGCCACGCACCGCCAGCCGATGGTCCCCTTCTTCATCTTCTACTCGATGTTCGGATTCCAGCGCGTCGGAGACCTGATCTGGGCGTTCGCCGACCAGCGCGGCCGCGGCTTCCTCCTGGGAGCGACTGCCGGGCGGACCACTCTCAACGGCGAGGGGCTGCAGCACCAGGACGGTCACAGCCACCTCCTGGCCTCCGCCGTGCCCGCCTGCCTGCCGTACGACCCGGCGTTCGCCTACGAGCTGGCCGTCATCATCGAGGACGGTCTCGAGCGGATGGTGGACCGCGGCGAGGACGTCTTCTACTACGTCACCCTCTACAACGAGGCGTACGTGCAGCCCCCGATGCCGGAGGGATGCCGGGAAGGGATCCTGCGCGGCCTCTACCTCTATCGCCCGTTCCCGGAGCCGCGGCGGCACCGGGCACGGTTGCTCGGTTCCGGGCCTCTCCTGCTCCAGGCGCTGGAGGCGCAGCGGATCCTCGCCGAGCGCTACGACGTCGCAGCCGACGTCTTCAGCGCGACCAGCTACACGCTCCTCCGGCGCGAGGCGCTCGAGGTGGAACGGTGGAATCGACTCCACCCGACGGCGGAGCGGCGGCGCCCGTTCGTCACCAGCGTGCTCGCGAACGGAGAAGGCCCGACCGTGGCGGTGTCGGACTACGTGCGGGCGGTCCCCGACCAGATCGCGCGCTGGGTGCCGGGGCGCTTCACGGTGCTCGGCACGGACGGGTTCGGTCGGTCCGACACCCGGGAAGCGCTGCGGCGGTTTTTCGAGGTCGATGCCGCCCACGTGGTCGTGGCGGTGCTCGCCGCCCTCGCCGAGGAGGGCGCCATCGACCCCGGTCTGGTGGCGCGCGCCATCGGGGAGATGGGGATCGACGCCGATGCCCCGTTTCCGCTGACGGTGGACATTCCTCCCGTCAGCCGGACGCGACCGCTGCCGGCCGGCTGAGGGAGGTGCCGCAGCTCACTCCACGGAGACGATTTCGACGTCGAAATCGAGATCCTTTCCCGCGAGCGGGTGGTTCAGGTCGAGGGTGATCTCGTCCTCGCTGATGGCGGTCACCGTCGCCTGGAACGGGTGCCCCGACAGCTCCCCGGAAACGACGTCGCCGAGCTCGATCGCGTCCGGATCCTGGAACGCCGCGCGCGGGAACTTCTGGACCGCTTCGGGATGAACCGGGCCGTACCCGCGGTCGGCGGGCACGTGGATCGTCCTCGTTTCGCCCGCCTCCATCCCGGCGAGTTCCTGTTCGAGTCCGGGAATCAACTCGCCCTTACCCTGGACGTAGGTCAACGGCCGGCGGCCCTTCGACGATTCGATCACCTGGTCGCCGACCCTCAGCGTGTAGTGGAGCGTGACTTTCGAGCCTTCCTTGATCATCTTCTGGTCTCTCCGCGCGGTGAAGGCCCGCCGGAGCGCGCCCTGCCGCCTGTCTCGACCGGGACGGCCGCCCCGGCGGCCCCCTTGTACCCCGAATCGAACCGCTGCGCACCCTCCGCCACCGTGCCGCGGATCCGCACCGGTGCTATGGTCACGTCCTTTCAACGTCTGTTCGCCCCACGGCGGCGCGGGGAGGCGTCCCATGAGCCGAGGCATGATCGCGAGCGAGCGGAGGGCCACCGGGGCCCTCGCCGGGATCTACGCCGCCCGCATGCTCGGGCTGTTCATGATCCTGCCCGTCTTCGCGCTCTATGCGGAGAAGCTGCGCGGCGTGACACCGTTCAAGGTGGGGCTGGCGATCGGGGCCTACGGACTGACCCAGGCGCTCCTCCAGATCCCCTACGGCTGGCTCTCCGACCGGCTGGGCCGGAAGCGGGTGATCACCGCCGGGCTGCTGCTCTTCGCCCTCGGCTCCGCGCTCGCCGCCGTCTCCACCTCGATCGACGGCGTGATCGCAGGCCGCGCCCTCCAGGGGGCGGGAGCCATCGCCGCCGCGCTGATGGCGCTCGTGGCCGACCTCACCCGCGAGGAACAGCGCCTGAAAGCGATGGCGGCGATCGGGCTGAGCATCGGGATCTCGTTCGCGGTGGCGATGGTCGCCGGGCCCGCGCTCGACCACTGGATCGGCGTCCCGGGGATCTTCTGGCTCACCGCCGCCCTCGCACTGGCGGCGATCGTCATCCTCCACACGGTCGTGCCGACCCCCGTTCGGACCGTGCATCACGCCGATGCCGAGGCGACACCGGGACAGCTCGGGGAGGTCCTCCGCAACCTCGACCTGCTGCGGGTCGACGCCGGCATCTTCTCGCTGCACCTGATCCTCACCGCCACCTTCGTGGTGGTGCCCGGACTTCTCCGCGACGAAGCCGGGCTGCCGAAAGAATGGCACTGGGCCCTCTACCTGCCGGTGATGGGCCTCGCGTTCCTGCTGATGGTGCCGTTCATCGTCGTGGCGGAGAAGCGCCGGTTGATGAAGCCGATCCTCGCCGGCGCCGTGCTCGTCATGGCCGCCGCCGAGCTGGGGCTTTCGCGCTGGCACCACTCCAGCGCCGGCATCGCCTTCTGGCTGCTCGCCTTCTTCACCGCCTTCAACTTCCTCGAGGCTTCCCTCCCCTCCCTCGTGGCCAAGCTCTCGCCCCCCGCCAGCAAGGGAACGGCCATGGGTGTCTACTCCTCGAGCCAGTTCCTCGGGGCGTTCTGCGGGGGCGCCATGGCGGGAGCGGTGCACGGGAAGTTCGGGGCCGGGCGCGTGTTCGTGGTGACCGCCGCAGTGGCGCTCGTCTGGTTCGTCGTCGCCGCGACCATGCGGCGCCCCCCGCATCTCTCCAGCCACCTGCTGGAGGTCGGCCCGATACCGCCGGAGGCCGCCGCGGGGCTGGCCGCCCGGCTGGGCGCGCTGCCGGGCGTGGCCGAGGCGGTCGTCGTTCCCGAGGAGGGGGTGGCCTACATGAAGGTGGACCGCGAGCGGTTCGAAGAGCGCCTCGCCAGGGAGCTGGTCCGATCGGCCGGCGAGCCGGGATAGCGCGCGCGACTCCTCGGGCGCGCCGCGCGCGCACCCCGGCACGCAGAACCGCTCCGGCCTCGCGGGCATGTGAGAAGACGCCTCCGCCGCCTCCGGCCCGGAATCCCGCGGTGCCGTCCCGGGCGGGATCGCGCCGCCGGCGCCGCCCGGACCGGCCGGCCCTTCCCGCCGCTCTCCGGCCGGACCGGAATCTCCGATAATGGGCCCCGCAGCGCCCGGAGGCGCCAAGGGGGAGCGCGGATGCCGAAGCGAGCCGACGCGATCGTCCGGCGGCTGTTGGCTGCCTACCCCGAGCCGAAGCTCGAGCTCGAATACCGGACCCCTCTCGAGCTCCTGGTGGCGGTGCTCCTTTCGGCCCAGTGCACCGATGCGCGCGTGAACCAGGTCACGCGGGAGCTGTTCCGGAAGTACCGGACCGCCGCCGACTACGCGAAGGCTCCCCTCGAGAGGCTCGAGCAGGAGATCCGGCCGACCGGCTTCTACCGCAACAAGGCGAAGCGCTTGAAAGAGTGCTGCGCGCAGCTCGTCGAGAGGTACGGCGGGAAGGTCCCACGCGATCCCGACAAGCTGGCGGAGCTGCCGGGCGTGGGACGCAAGACGGCGAACATGGTGGCGGGAAACGCCTTCGGCATTCCCGCGATCGCCGTCGACACGCACGTGCTGCGTGTCAGCCAGCGCCTCGGCCTGGCCCCGGAGACCCGGGACCCGGACAAGGTCGAGGCGGCGCTTCGGGAGGTGGTGCCGCGCGAGCGGTGGACCGAGGTGACGAACGCGCTGATCCTGCACGGCCGGCGGGTGTGCAAAGCGCGCCGGCCCGACTGCGAGGGGTGCGACCTCGCGGAGCTATGCCCGAGCGCCGGCGAGACGACCTCCAAGACCGCGCGGGGAAAACGCCGTTCCTGACCCGGATTCTCCACGAAGCCCTCGGCGGCAAGCGGCGCATCGGCTCGCCGGTCCGGGCACACGGCCCCTCTGGCCGGTACGCCTCCGGAGACGCCCTGCGGACGACGTTTCAAGCCCACCGCGGGAAGCTCGCAGCCACGCGCCGGCCTTTCCGCGGCATGGGCCGCGATCCGCTTCGAGATTGCATGGATCGTTCGGGCGAGGGGCCGGGGTCAGGGCGGGGTGCGGCGGCGCGGTGCGTCGTCCGGCGCTTCCTCGATCCGGACCTCGACCGTCATCGCGACGCCCTGCCGGCTCAGTTCGATCTCGATCTTGTTGCCGATGCCGCCCCGGCGCAGCCGCGCGATCAGTTCACGGGCGCTTCCCACCGGGTGCCCGGCGACGGAGAGGATCAGATCCCCCGGCTCGATGCCGCCGATGTCGGCGGGCCCTCCCGGCACGACCTCTCCCGCGAGCACGCCCGCTTCCTCCGAGCCGCCCCAGTACTCGCGGAGCTGGACCGGAACATCCAGCGGGGTGAGGCCGATCCAGCCGCGCTTGATCTCGAGCCGGCGGAGCAGTTCGGGCCGCGCCGCCAGTCGCGCGGTCAACCGCCGCCGCTCTCCGTTGCGGACGATTTCGAGATCGATCCACGTCCCCGGATCGCGTCCCGCGACGAGGGCGATGAGATCGGACGGCGAGCCGACTCGGTCGGGACCGACCTGCACGATGAGATCGCTGGCCCGAAGTCCGGCTTCGTCCGCCGGGCTCCCCTTGACCACCCCCGTGACGAGCGCCCCCGCCTGGACCGTGGCGTCGGGGTCGGCATCCGGGCTGCGCTCCGGATCCGCGAGCGTGACCCCCAGCCAGGCGCGCGGAGCCGGCGGCGCCGCCGATTGAGCGACCGCGGGCGCCGCGGCCGCGAGCGCGGCGCAGGCTGCGAGGAACCACCGGGACCGCCGCCGCATCGGGACTCCACCGGGCCGGGAACGCCGCCCGCGTTTCCATGGTAGCGCATCGCGTTTGATCGGCCAGGAGCTTCCGTGCGAAGCTGGACGGCGATGTCCGATCTCGTCCGCCGCGCACGGTGGCCGGCCGTCCTCCTCGCCGCGCTCGCGGCGGGATTCGGCGGGCCGGGGACGCTCGGGGCGGAGCGGTCGTTCTTCGGGCCGTTGCCGGCGCTCGATTTTCACCCCCTCAAGATGCTGTTCCTCCACCTGCCGGCGGAGGCAGCGGTTCTGCAGGCCGGAACGCGATGGCGCATCGAACTCGAAGCGGTGGAAACGAACACGATCGCGAGCACGTCGGCGGCGAGCCTCGCGCCGCTCCTGTTCGACCTCGAGACGACGCGCGTCGCCGTCGCCGCTCGCGGAAAAGTGGGATCGCGCGCGGAGCTTTCGGTGCGGCTCCCGTTGCTGCGCCGGTGGGGCGGCTTCCTCGATCCGGTGATCGCCGACGTCGAGCGGGCCCTGGGCGTCCTCAACCCCGACCGGGCCGCCGGCAAGCCGGAGAACGCCGTGCGCTACCGGCTGGTGCTCGAGGGCTCCGAGGTCTTCGACCTCGGCGGCGCCGCCGGTCTCGGGGACATCGCGATCGGGTTCCGCCGCCCGGTGTGGTCCTCGCGGAGTGGCGCCACCGAACTGGTCGCCCGGGTGGAAGTCGAGCTCCCCACGGGCAGCGACGAGCGCCTGTTCGGCAACGGCCGGCTCGATGCCGGGGTCGGGATCGACGTCACGCACCGGGGCCGGCACACGGCGGTGTACGGCACGGCCGGTGTCGTGCGGCCGGGGGATCCGGCGTCCGTGCCTCTCGACGCGGAGCTGTTCGCCGACGCGGCGCTGGCGGTCGAGTACCGGTGGAGCCGCCGGAGTTCCGCCACGGTCCAGCTCGACTACCACGGATCCCCCTTCCGGGGACCGCTCCCGCAGGAGCTGCGGCAGGACCTGTACGAACTCGGTCTCGCTGTGAACTGGGCGGCAGGGCGGCGCGCCTGGATCCAGCTCGGCCTCGTGGAGAACCTCACGGTCCGCCCGGCCGCCGACGTGTCGCTCGCGCTGCGTTGGGTCCGCGAGTTCTGACGCCGCCGTTCGCCTCCCACCGGCGAGAACCGGCGTGCGGCCCGATCGGGGCGCGGTCCCGAATCTCGGAAGGCGACTTTTTGTCGACCGAGAAGGCTTCGAGCGGAGACCGCACCCTCGGGGTGCGAGGTGCATCCGCAATGGTGCGTCGGGCCGCCGAACTCGCAGGATGAAGGGAGGTTGCGGTCGCCCACGGATCGATGACCGGGGATCGGGCCAAAGTGTCCGTCGTCCATCGAGTTGCCCGGCGTTTCGCACCATCGAGGAAGCACCTCCGTCGGGGTGCGCCTCGGGCGCGTCGGAGGGCACGACGCGCCGGCCCCCGCCGCGGCGCCCGGACCGGCGGACGGGATTCCCGGGCGCGCCACCGGCCGCGCCCGGGCGGACGCGGCTTCCCGCCCGGGAACTGACGGCTCCCCTCCCGGAGGACGAGCCGCGCGGGGGCAGCCGCCCTTCCGGGCGCGCCTCACCGGGGGCGCGGACCGACCAGCCAGCGCGCCCTCAACCGGGCGACGTCGCTGCCCTCCGCGTCGCGGAGCACCGCATGGGCGGTGACCTCCCCTTGGGTCGCCGCTATCCGCTCGGGAGCGTGTCCCTCGGCGGTGATCGGCCCGCGCGCCTTCTTCAGGTAGTCGATCTCGACGCCCACGAGGATCGCGCGCCCCTCGGCCGGCACGGCGGCCAAGAGCGCCAGGCCGCTGGCCAGCTCCCCGGCCGTGGCCAACGCGCAGGCGTGGATCGACCGGAGGTGGTTCCGCACCGCCGGCCGGTCGCGGAACTCGACGGTGGCTCGTCCCGGCGCGAGGGCCCGGACGAATGGCCGCACCGTCCCGCTGTAGCGGGCCCGCCGGCCCACGAGGCGCGAGAAGAGCCAGCGGCCCGCGGGCCAGCGGACCAGCCGGCGCCACTCCCGGAGGAGCGGACTCTCCCCGGCGTTCGGCACTTCGACCGCAGCCGCCACCGGTCGTGACATCGGCGGCCTCCCGTTCGACCCCCCGGGCCCCACGATACCGCACCCCGGCACCGCCGAGGAGAAGCCCCGCCGGGATCCAAGAAAAGGGGGCCTGCGGGGGGTTGCGCGCCGCGGTGCGCCTCCGCAGCCAAGGCCTTGAAACCAAAACGCTTCGGCGCGCCTGCCCCATCGTTCCGGCGGCGAAGCCGGCCCTTGCCCGAACGAGGATCCGGAGCGGAGAGGGCTCTCTTTCGCGGGCGGACATCGGCGCGGCCGGTACGAATCCGAGCTTCACCCGGGGCGTGCCCCGCCCGGTCGCATCGGACCGGCCGCACGTCGGGCCACGTTGAACCGGGCGGAGCCCCGCCCTAGCCTGGACCGGCCCCGCGGCTCCGCACCGGGGGGGAGGAGGACGACCGCATGGACCACCCCACCGCGGGCACTCCCGGCGCCGAGTTGCCGCCCCACGTCATCGAGGCGGCCCGCTCGGGACGCTCTCGCTGCAAGGCGTGCCGGCGAACGATCGCGAAGGGAGCGCCCCGAATCGGATTCCTGATCGAAGGGCCGTTCGGGACCGGGTATCTCTGGCACCACCTCACCTGCGCCGCGCGGAAGATGTTCGACCGGGTGGCCGAGGCCTACGCCGACGAGGCGTGGCGCCATGGCAAGGAAAAACCGGCGAAGCTACCGTCGCTCGAGACGCTTCGGCGCGAGTCGGAGCGGGCGGTCGAGCGCCGGGCCCGGCGTCGCTCTGTTCCCTACGTGGAGCTCGCGCCGTCCGGACGGTCCCGTTGCAAGCAGTGCGGCGGACCGATCGAGCAGGGGGCGCCCCGCGTCGTCCTGGGACGCGAGGTGCGGTTCGGAAGCCAGGTGCGCACGGCCCCGGTCAAGGTGCACCCGGGTTGCGTCGCCGAGGAGCTGCAGCATCCGGAGTGCGCGGTCGAGGCGGAGAATCTCGAACCGTCGCTGCGCGCCAACAGCGACGTCGAACCGGCGGTCCTCGAGCGGGTCCTGGACGAGATTCGAGCGCGGTGAGCCGGGTCCCCGCACCCGGCGCCGCGCGGCGTCGCGGCGTTCCGGCGGAGCCGGCCGCGCGACGGCGCCCCCGGGCGGTGATCGCCGCTACCGCGCCGCCTCCGCCCCTTCGGCGGCGGCGAGCATCTCCTCCAGAGTCGTCAGCTTGACCCGTGGCCGTCCCACCGCCGCGCCCAGCTCACGCTCGCGCCGGTCGATGCGCCGCCACCCGTCGAAATCGACGACCCGCGGCTGCCGGCGCCGGACGGCACGTTCCGCCTCGGCGGGATCGGGCGACTCCGGATTTCTCGCGCGCCCCTCGCGGGCATCCTCCAGCATCGCCTGGGCCGTCTCCGCGGCATCCGGTTTGTTCGTTCCGATCACGCCCGTGGGGCCCCGCTTGAGCCATCCGGCGACATAAAGGCCGGGGAGAGGCGCGCCGCTGCCGTCGGTCACGCGGCCGCACTCGCTCGGCACCACACCCCGCGACTCGTCGAACGGAAGCCCCGGAAGCGGGACCACCCGGTATCCGACCGACCGGAACACGAGCTGCACGTCGAGGCGCTCCGTGCGGTCCGTGGGACGGGGGCGGATCCGCCCCTGCTCGTCCCGGTAGAGCTCGTTCCGCACGATCCGCATCCCACCGACCCGGCCGCCGCCGTCGTCCTCCAGGGCCACGGGCGACACGCAGAAGCGCAACGTCAGCCTCTTCGGCCGCCCGCTCGGAGTCCGCCGGGCGAGCTGCTGCACCAGCTCCACCTTCGCCGCCGCGTCGCGGTCCGGCGCCTGCCGGAGGGCATCGCGGCTCACGGGATCGAGCTCGGCTTCCTCCGGGGGTACGAGAACGTCCGCGGTGGCGAGTTCCGCCAGCTCCCGCAGTTCCGGCACGGAGAACGCCCCCTGCGCCGGCCCGCGGCGACCCAGGACGTAGATCTCCCGGACCCTGCTGGAGCGCAGCGCCTCGAGGGCGTGGTCCGCGATGTCGGTCCTGGCCAGCTCTTCCGCCGAACGGCAGAGGATCCTCGCCACATCCACCGCCACGTTCCCGACGCCGACGACAGCGACCTTCTCCACCGAGAGATCGAACCGGCGGTCGCGATAATCGGGATGGCCGTTGTACCAGGCCACGAACTCCGTCGCCGCGTGGCTCCGCTCGAGATCCTCCCCGGGAATTCCCATGGCCCGGTCGGTCTGGGCCCCCGTGGCGAAGGCCACCTGGTGGTAATGGCGGAACAGGAAGTCGAGGTCGAGATCCCGGCCGTACTCGACGTTTCCGAAAAAGCGGCATCGCGGGTGTTCGGCGATCCGCTCGAACACCTTGGTGACGTTCTTGATCTTCTGATGGTCGGGCGCGACGCCGTAGCGCACCAGGCCGAACGGCGCTGGAAGGCGCTCGAACAGATCGACCGACACCTCCGGCGAAGTCGCGCGCAGGAGATGATCGGCCAGATAGAACCCGGCCGGCCCGGCGCCGAAGATCGCGACGCGCAGCGTTTTCATCACACGGACCCTTCTCGGTGCGTTCGTATCAGGGGAACGCGGTGTCCCGGGGGCGACCATGATACCGTTCCGCGGCGGCCGCGCACCGTCATCCGCGGCGCGAGGGACGCGCGGCGCCGAGAAAGGATCTCTCCACGCGATCGAGCACGCGATCCCCCATCGACGGCGACAGCGCCGCGCCGAGAGCAGTGGCGATCAACCCCAGCCCCGAGCGCCGGCGTCCCCACGGACGCCTTCCTGCCCGCTCGGCGCACCCGCGGAAGTACCGGTCGGTGAACAGGAGCATGAGTACGGCCGAGCCGCGGACCAGACTGGGACGGCGTGGCGCCAGCGCGAGCACGAGGCGCCGGTAGGACGGAATCCGGACGAGGGCGAGGTCGAGCAGCTCCGAGCGAACCCGGCGAACCCGGCGGGCCAGCGCCCCGTCCACGGCGGGATCGCGGCCGAGGTCGTCCCGGAGCGCCGGGTGGTAGGCGAGACCCCGCCGGAGATCCTTCTCGATGTCCCGCGTCACGTTCGCGAGCTGGATCATCTCGCCCGCGCGCATCGCGTCCTCCTCCAGCTCGGGCGGAAGCTCCGCCCCTGTCCCCCGCGTCAGGGAGACCAGTCGGGCGGCGAACCGGACCGGCTCTCCGAGCACGGCGCGGCAGTAGCCGAGAAGCTGTTCCGAGGAGGCGAGCGTGCCGTGCTGGCGCTCGATCGCGTCGGCGGCCTCGGCCATCCCGCGCGCCATCCGCGTCACCAGATCCCGCACGAGGCGGCGGACCTCGTCCGGCATGCGGGCGAAGGCGGCGTCCACCCGATCGAGGTGCCGGAGCAGCAGCAGATGGGCCTCGTCCCGCGCATCGGAAGGACGCGCACGTTCCAGGTGCGGTAGCGGAGGCGGCGCCGCGCCTTCCGCGAGCGCGGCCACACGCCGGCACACCGCGTCGAGGGCGTCGATCTTCTCCGCGGCGGTGGGAAGCAGGTCCTCGCACGAGTCGAGGGCGCGGCAGTACAGGTAGGCCACGGCCGATGCGCGCGCCAGCCTCGCGGGCAGGAGGGCGATGCACGCGGAGAAGGTCCGGGCGGCATGGGGCAGCACCGCCCACACGAAGCGCTCCGGGACCTCGCACCGCTCCAATGCCGCGAGGTCGGGCCGGTCGCGATCGACCAGCAGGTCGCGGAGCAGCAAGCGGACGCGGGTGACGCAAAACGGGAGAGGCACGCGGCGTCCCGGCGGCTCAGGCCGCCGCGAGGAGGAACCGCGCCGGCCGGACGGCGGCCTCAACCGGCCCAATCCCCCTCGGTGAGCGACCTCACGATCACGAAACCCCGGTGGCCCCAGACCGGGTGGGGAATCCTGGAGAGCTCTTCCGCGCGTTCGAGCGCCACGGCGCCGGGCGGCCGCCCCTCCCTCCGCGCCCGATCCAGGACATCGCGGGCCGTACGGTAGATCCCGTGGGGAGACGCGTCATCGAGATGGGACATGACGCGTGGATCGTCCGGCACGCTCCCGTACTGCTCGT
>RFHH01000019.1 GCA_003696075.1 Acidobacteriota bacterium | reverse complement strand
TCCTCGGCGACGCGCCGGGCCCGTGCGATCTCGGCCAGACGCCCGTAGTGGAAGGCCAGCCGGACGAAGTTGAAGCGGTGGACGAGATTGTCCGGCTCGGCATCCACGAGGCGTCCCTGGAGGGCGATCCAGTCGGCGACGAAGCGCCTTCCCCAGCGGCGAGGACCGACCCGTCGCGCCACCGAGGCGTGTTCGAGGACCATCTCGCGCACGACCTCGGCGGTGGCGCGGGCCCCCTCGCCGGCGGCCACCCGCTCCGGCAACCGGCGAACGTGTTCGCGCGCGAGCCGCTTGAGGGTCTCGTGATCGGCGCCGCTCGGGAGCCAGCCCTGCGCGAGCACGGTCCGCCGCGGCACCGCGACGCGCCGCGGCCGGCGCGTCCTTCCCGGCAGCAGGGCGGCGAGCATCGCGACGGCTCGGAACAGCTCTCCGGCCACGCGGCGCATGCCGAACAGTTGCCGGACACGCGCGGCTCCGCGGCGCGCCCGGCGCTCGCGTTCCGGGTCGCGGGCGAGCGCGGCCAGCGCCTGGGCCAGACGTCCCGGCCCCGGGGGGTAGGGGCGCAGCCCTTCCGACTCGCCGAGGTAGAGGAGGAGCGACGACCCCTCCTGCACGGCGACGGCGCAGCCCATCGCCAGCGCTTCGAGCGCCCGGGTCGGCATGGCGCCAGGGTGGCGAATGAACGAAAAGCTCGTTTTCGCGCCGGTGAGCTTGTCGAGGTAGGCCTCGTCCGAGAGAAACCCGTCGACGAACTCGACCGAGAGGTCGTTTCGGGCGAGCAGCTCCTGGATCAGCCGAACTTTGTCCGGGTGATACGGATGGAACACGGATCCGGAGAAGAAGACATCCGTGTCGCGTTCCCGGTCGGGCAGAGGCGGCAGATCGTCGCGCACGCCGAAGACCTTGGGAAAGGTCACCACGGGCGCTTCGACCAGTTTCTTCACATCGCGCCACTCGGTGGTGTCGGTGACCAGCAGCAGGTCGAATCGCTCGAGCCACTCGTGCACCGCCTGGATGTGGAGGTCGTAGTCGGCCGTGAAACCGACCACCGGGCAGGGTGCCCGGTCGAGGTCGACGGGCAGCATGTGCCATTCGACCATTTCGACCACGATCAGGTCGGGCTTCACTCCCCGTGGGATCAACTCGCCGAGCGTGGCGAAAGGGCGGTTGGCGATCCGCGAGCCGGGCCGGCAGGACACGGTCCAGAGGCGGAAGCGCGGGTCGGAACTGTCGGCGAGGGCCAGCCCGTGCGGGGCCCGCTTCTGCGCGGGCAGGAAGGCCAGCACGTCGATCACCGGCCTGACCATCCAGGAACGCAGGCGTGCCGCCTCGGCGCCGGCGAGGCCGGCCAGGATCTCCTCCGCGCGCGCGGCGTCTCCGGCGACGAAACGGGCCGCCGCCTCGGCCAGGCGCGCCGGTTTTCCCGGAAAGCGCGCGAGCACCTCCGCAGCCCCGGGAACGGCGATCAGTCCCCGTGCCGCCCAGGTCTCCAGGTCGCGCTCGTCACCGGCCGCCGCGAGCGAGGTCCAGTCGCCGCCGGCCAGATCGAGCGGAAAGCCGTTTCCGGAATCCGAACGGGCGCTCCGACTCACTCCGCCTCCACGCCGAGCACCGTGTCACAGACGAAGTCGATGTCATCAGCGGTCAGGCCGGGGTGGTTCGGCAGGTGGAAGGCCGTGTCGTGAATGCGGTCGGCCATCGGTAGGGTCACGGAATGGAGCCGGGCGCGCCAGAACGGCTGCCGGGTCATGTTCCCGCCCCCGAGCGGGCGCGTTTCGATCCCGGCGTCGGAGAGCGCCCGCGCGATCCGTTCCCGGTGCGAGGGGGTGGAGGCGAGCGCCGCGAACGATATGCTCGAGATCTCGGCGCGTGCGTTGGACTGGATCGCCAGCGTCCCGGTCCGGCCCAGACGCTCGGCGTATCGCCGGTGATTGCGAATCCGTGCGGCGACAACGGCGTCGATCTTCTCCATCTGCCGGAGGCCGAGGTAAGCGCCGAGATCGGTCGGCCGCACGTTGAATCCGGGGACGTAAAAGGTGAACCGCCGGTTGAAGGGCGCGATGCCGTGCGCGTCGGCGAGCTCCTTCGCTCGCGCCGGGGGAAGCTCGTTGGCCCAGCCGTGCGAGCGAAGCTGGAGCAAGAGCTCCCAGAGCGCTTCGTCGTCGGTGCAGACCATCCCGCCTTCGATCGTCGAGATGTGGTGGCCGAAGTAGAAGGAGAACGTGCTGATCGCGCCGAACGTGCCGACCCGGCGTCCGTCGTAGCGCGAGCCGGTCGCAGCGCAGGAGTCCTCGAACAGGACGAATCCGTATCGGTCCTGCAGTTCCTGAATCGTCTCCATCGCGGCCGGCACGCCGAGCACGTGGACGAGAACGACGGCGGCGGGTTCGTGCTGGCGGCAGATCGACTCGAGGTGGTCCGGGTCGAGCCCGAACGTTCTCTCGTCGGCGTCGCAGGCGATCGGTTCGAAGCCGAGCTGGAACGCCGGCGCCACGGTCGTCGCCCAGCTGACCGCCGGCACCACCACCTTGCGGTTCCGGAGCCGACCCGAGAGATCGAGCGCCGCGTACGCGAGCAGGTTGGCCGAGGAGCCCGAGTTCACGTACACCGCATGGCGCACCCCGAGCCATTCCGCCCACCGCCGCTCGAACCGGCGGGTGAGCTCGCCCATCGTCAGCCACGGGTTCCCGGCCAGCCACTCCGCGAGAGAACGGAGGTCGTCGGCGTCGATCGTGGCCTCGGCGAGCCGGATGCGTGGAAGCGTCGAGCGGGACATCGGATCCTCCTCCTCGGTCCGTCTGCTGCCGGATTCACGCCGGCTGCGGCGCTTCCGGCACCTCTTTCCGCCGCGCCGCAAGCTCCCGGTAGGCCTCCTCGAGCGCGCGGCGCAAGTTCCATCGGGGCCGCCATCCGAGTTCGAACAGCTCGGTGGCATCGAGGAGCTTCACGGGCGCCCCGTCGGGGTGGGACGGGTCGAAGGCGATCTCTCCCCGATAGCCCACCACGGACGCGACCTCCCGAGCGAGCTCGCGGATCGAAACGTCCATGCCGCAGCCGAGATTGACCGGGCCCCCGCCGGGGTACCGCTCCATCACCGTGAGTGCGGCGCTGCCGAGATCGCGCCAGTAGATGAAGTCGCGGCGCGGGCGTCCCGTTCCCCAGAGGACGACGCGCGAGGCTCCGGCACGCCGCGCATCGTGAAACCGCGCGAGCAGCGCCGGCACCACGTGTGCCTGGCGGGGATTTCCTTCTGCGCCGCCGCCGAAGGGGTGCGAGGGCACCGCGACGACGAAGTCGCAGCCCCGCTCCTGCCTCAGCGAGCGGCAGAGCTCGGCCGCGGCGATCCGAGCGATCGCGTAGGGGCGGCTGGTGGGCTCGAGATCTCCCGTCCCGAACAGCTCCGGCCCCATCGGCTCCGGGTGCGAACGCGGGTAGCAACAGGAGCTGGCGAAGAACAGCAGGCGCCCGCAACCATGGCGCGCCGCCGACTCGATCACCGTCGTGGCCGCAGCCAGGGTGCCGAGCATCAGCGAGGCGGGGCGCTCGCGGTTCATCGCGATGCCGCCGGACCTTCCGGCAGCAACGAAGATCCACCGCGGACGGGTCCTCTCGACGAGCCGGTCGATCTCCTGCGCGCGCAGCGGAGCGATCTCATCGCAGGACAGCCGCACGATCCTCCGGTATCCCCGCTCCGCGAGCTCGACCGCGACCGCCCGGCCCGCGAGCGTCTCCGCTCCCGCGAGCAGGATCGGCTCATCCGGTTCCGGAGGGTTCACGGGCACGGCGTGAGCTCCCGGAAGGCGTCGATTTTCTGCTGCGCGCGGATGCGCGACTGCTCGCTGTAATCGCGCTCGTGGTCGAAAAAGATGATCTGGCTTCCGGAGCGGTCGAACGAAAAGGGCACATGGATGAGATTCGCCAGCTCTGCGCGGATCCGTTCGTGCCGCTCGGGGGGTGCGAACAGGACGAGGAACCCGCCCCCGCCGGCCCCGGTCAACTTGCCCCCGATGGCTCCGGCCCGCCGGGCGCGCTCGTAGAGCGAATCCACGCGCTCGTTCGACACCGCGTTGCTGAGCGACCGCTTGACGAGCCACGCCTCGTGAAGCAGTTCGCCGAAGGCCTCGAGCCCGCCGCTGCCGGTCAGCACGGTGAGAGCCTCGCGCACGAGATCGGCCATGATCCGGAGCTGGCGCCGCCGCTCGTCGATTCTGGTCACGAAACTGGAGGCGATGTCGCTGGCCGTCCGCTTGATACCCGTGTACAAGAGGAGCAGGTGCGCATTGAGTTCGCGCATCCGCTCCGCCGAGATCGTGACAGGGTGCACCTCGAAGTCACCGTTCTCGCGGAAGATGATGTGATTGAACCCGCCGTAGGCCGCCGTGATCTGGTCCTGCGATCCGACCGTCTCGCGGATCACTTCCTGCTCGACGTGAATCGCTTCCAACGCGAGCTGGTGGCTCGACAGCATCTCGCCGCGAAGCGCGTGGAGCGCATGCAGAAGCCCGACGGTGAACGCGGACGACGATCCCATCCCGCTGCGGGCGGGGAGGTCGCCGTCGTGGTGGATCTCCAGACCCTGGTCGATTCCGAGGTAGCCGAGCACGGCCCGGATGGCCGGATGCTCGATGTCCTCGATGTTCTGGACCGACTCGATCTTGGAGTAGACGCACCGGTAGCGGTGGTCGAAAAACGGGGGGAGGTAGCGGCAGGTGAGGTAGCAGTACTTGTCGATCGCCGCGGCGAGCACGGCGCCGCCGTGGCGCCGGTACCATGCCGGATAGTCGGTCCCGCCGCCGAAGAACGACACGCGGAACGGGGTCCGGCTGATGATCATCGCTGGCTCCCACCCCGGTACGGGGTCATCTGCGGCCGTTCGCCAGCCGCTGCACGCTCCCAGCGAATCTCGGGCCCTGCCTGACGGGCGTCAAGGAACCGGATCGGCCCCGCCGGAGTCCGCCCGGCTCCCTGCGGCTTGCGCCGGAGTCCTCCGGAACCGAGGTTGACGGGAGGAGAGACCGATCGATGGACCGTCCGAGCGGAGGGGCGCCCGCGGAAGGCGCCGCCCGCCAGCTGTGGCTGGCTTCGCCACCGTTCTGCTGCGGGCTGTCCTGGCTCGTCAACGTGCTGCTCGAGCTGGGCATCCGCGCCACTTACTCGCAGTGGCAGGGCCGTCACTGGGAGGAGGGGCCCGAGGGGTCCCGGATGACCTGCCTCGCGTGGGAGCACCTGCGCTGGCACCTCGCGGCCGCCGCCCCGGAGCGGGTCTTCGCTTTCGAACCCGGCTCGGAGGTCGTCTGGGGCCACGAGCTGCGCTTCGCGCGGCGACCGGCGCCGGCGGTGCTGTTCGTGCGGGACGTGCGCGACGCGGTGCACTCGCTGTGGAGGCGCGACCATGCCTCCGAGCTGCCGCTCGAGCGCTACCTCGAGCAGTCCACCGAGTGGCCGGACCACTTTCCGGGGTGCTTCGGGCTGCCACCGGCGGACACCTGGGCGCTCTTCGTCGCCTTTTGGCGCGCCGCCGGAGCGGCGATGCCGCTCCTCATCGTCCGCTTCGAGGACGCCCGACGGGAGCCCGTGGCGACCGTCGAGCGGGTGCTCGGTCACTTCGGCTTCTCGCGCTCTCGAGAGGCCGTGGAAGCGGCGGTCGAATCGTCGTCGGTGGAGCGGCTCCGAGCGGCGGTGGCCCGCCACGCGCGGGAGACGGGCTGGGCCTGGCAGACGGCGCGGCGCGGATGCGCCGCGGAATGGCGCGAGTGGCCCGAGCGGAAGGCGTCTCTTCTGCTCTCGCCGCTCGCCGTCGACGTGATGGCCGATCTCGGCTACGAAGTGCCCGCACCGGCGGTGAGCGGCCCCGATCCGGAGTGGCTGCACCTCGCGGCGATCGGAGCGCGGGAGATCCTCGCGGGAGGAGCGGCCTGGCTGCTTCCCAGGCTGCGCGCCGCCGCGGAGCGAGCCCCCTCGAATCGCGCCGCCGCGCTGGCGCTGTGCCATCTCGCCCTTCGCTGGACTGCGTCGATCTTTCCCCGGGGCGGTCCGCCCCGGGCGGTGAGCGCCGCCGCGCAAGAGTTCACCCGCCTTCTGTTGCGGCACGCCGACTGGCCGCCGCTGGCGGAGGCGGCGCGGGTGGCGCTCGAGTCTGACGAGTTGCCGGAGCCTGCCGATCCGCCCCGGCGCGATCACTGGTCCCCGCCCCGATCCGCACGGGAGACCGCGCCGGGGATGCAGGTTCCAACGATCGAGGAGGCGTCCCATGTCGCGACCTGATCTGCTCGTGATCGCGCCGGGCAACGGCCGGCTGATCTACCAGGAACTCGCGGAGGAGTACGCCGCGATCGAGCCGCCGATCTGGGCCGGGATGCTCGCCAACTCGGCGCGACACGCGGGATACGAGGTGGCGATCGTCGACCAGGAGGCGGAGGGGCTCTCCGCGAAGGAGATCGCCGCTCGCGCCGGGCGCCTCGATCCCCGCCTCGTGGCGATCGTCGTGTACGGGCAGCAGCCCTCAGCATCGACGCAGACGATGACGGCCGCGGGCGAGGTCGCGGCCGCGCTCCGGCGGGAAGGAACCGACGCACCGGTCGTGATCCTCGGCGGCCACCCCTCGGCTCTCCCGGAGCGCACCCTGCTCGAGACGGAGGTGGACGCCGTCTGCGAGGGGGAGGGTCCGCACACATTGCGGGCCCTGCTGGCGCTCGACGATCCCTCCGACCGCCGGCGCTGGGACGACGTGCCGGGGCTGTGGTACCGCGCGGACGGGGCTGTGAAATCGAATCCCCGCGCGCCGCTGATCCCGGCGGAGCGACTCCCGGAGCTGCTCCCCGGTGTCGCCTGGGACCTGCTGCCGATGGAGCGCTACCGGGCACACAACTGGCACTGCTTCGGCCATCTCGACCGGCGGACGCCGTACGGCTCGATCTACACCAGCCTGGGTTGTCCGTTCCGCTGCTCCTTCTGCTGCATCAACGCGCCCTTCGGGAAGTCCTCGTTCCGCTACTGGCCGCCGGAGTTCACCGTCGGGCAGATCAAGCAGCTCCGCACGGAGTACGGCGTTCGCAACCTCAAAATCGCGGACGAGATGTTCGTGCTGAACGAGAAACACTACCTCGCCATCTGCGAGGGGATCGTCCGCGAGGGAATCGACGATCTCAATATCTGGGCCTACGCGCGCGTCGATACGGTGAAGAGCGAACCGCTGGCGCTCATGCGGAAAGCGGGCGTGCGCTGGCTTTGCCTCGGTATCGAGTCGGCGAGTCGGTTCGTCCGCGACGGTGTAAGGAAGGGGAAGTTCGGGCGCGAGCAGATCTTCGACACGGTGAAGCGCATCCGCGACGCCGGCATCTTCGTGATCGGGAACTTCATCTTCGGACTACCGGACGACACTTTCGACTCGATGCAGGAGACGCTCGACATCGCGATGGAGTTGAACTGCGAGATGGCGAACTTCTACTGCGCCACGGCCTATCCCGGGTCGGCGCTGTACGAGCGGGCGGTGGCCGAGGGCTGGCCGCTCCCGGCGGAGTGGCACCACTACTCGCAGCATTCGCGCTGGACTCGGCCCCTGCCGACCGAGACGCTCAGCGGCGAGCAGGTCCTCGCTTTCCGCGATTGGGCGTGGCAGGTCTACTTCACCAATCCGCGCTATCTCGAGATGATCCGCCGCACGTTCGGGACGGAGACCGTGCGGCACATCCGCCGGCTGACCGAGATCCGCCTCGAGCGGGAATTCGCCTGGACGCCGGAGATGGAGGAGGCCCGTGTCGCACAGATCGCTTGAAGAGCTGCAGCAGAAGGCCCGTTGGGTGCGCCGCACCGTGCTCGAGATGGCGGTGAGCGCCAAGAGCGGTCACGTCACGTCCGCCTTTTCGCAGACCGAGCTCCTCGTCGCACTCTATTACGGGGGAATCCTGAGGGTCCGGCCGGAGCAGCCGGACTGGCCCGACCGTGACCGGTTCATCCTCAGCAAGGGGCAGGGGGGCATCGGGCTCTACCCGATCCTCGCCGATCTCGGCTTCTTCCCGCGCGAGGAGCTGGATCGCTTCACCCAGCGCGGCAGCAAGCTCGGCGTGCACTGCGAATGGCACGTGCCCGGGATCGAGACCGTTTCCGGCTCTCTCGGGCACGGGCTGCCGGTGGCGACCGGAATGGCGGAGGCGGCGCGGCGCGACGGCAAGGATCACCTCGTGGTGCTGGTCACCGGCGACGCGGAGCTGTACGAGGGCTCCAACTGGGAGGCGGCCATCGTCGCGGGAGCGCGTCGTTACGACAACCTGATCGTCATCGTCGACCGCAACGGGCAGGGGGTGCTCGGGCATACCGACCCCCGGGACGACGCCTACATGGAGTGGAGCAGCGACGGTCCCGCCCTCGAGCCGCTGGCCGCGAAGTTCGCCGCCTTCGGCTGGGAGGCGAAGGAGATCGACGGGCACGACTTCCGGCAGATCTTCGACTCGCTCGACGGTATCCGGGACCGGAGAGGCCGCGGACCGCTCGCCGTCGTCGCGCGCACGGTCAAGGGGAAGGGAGTTCCGTTCCTCGAAAACCAGCGGCGGTGGCACTACCGCGTTCCGGAGGGGGAGGAGCTCGAAATCGCGCGCCGGGCGCTGGCCTGAGCCACACCCGGGGCACACGGAGACCGCCATGGCCAAGCCGAAGATCGGGATGCGGGATGCGTTCTTCAACGCGCTGTACGAGATCGCCGTGAGCGATCCCGACGTCTACATCGTGAGCGCCGACAACGGAGCGCCGAGCATCGATCAGTTCGCATCGAACCTCAAGGAGCAGTTCATCCAGGTCGGCATCGCCGAGCAACAGATGATCGGCATGGCGGCCGGACTCGCTCTGGAGGGAAAGAAGGTCTACACGTACGCGATCTGCCCCTTCATCACGGCGCGCGTCTACGAACAGATCAAGATCGACGTCTGCGCGCAGAACCTGCCCGTCACGATGCTCGGTGTCGGCGCCGGCTACGCCTACGACATCATGGGCCCGACGCATCACACGGTGGAGGACTTCGCCATCCTGCGCGTCCAGCCGAACATGACGATCCTCAGCCCGGCAGACGGCACGACCGCGGCGGCGATGGCGCCCTGGACCCACCGGCACGCCGGCCCGTGCTACGTGCGCTTCGACCGGGCCGGGTTGCCGGAGATCTACGATGCGGCTCCCGATCTCGCGCGGGGTTTCGCGGTGCTGCGGGAGGGAAGCGACTGCGCGATCGTGGCCACCGGTGTGATGGTCGGCCAGGCGCTGGCGGCGGCGGAGGAGCTGCACCGCCGGGGGATTTCGGCGGGTGTCGTCGACCTGTTCCGCATCAAGCCGGTCGATGCGGCAGCGCTGTTCGCGGCGCTCGGAGAGGTGCCCAACGTCGTCACGCTCGAAGAGCACTACCGCGCCGGCGGCATCGGGGGAATGTTCGCCGAGATGATCGCGGACCGCGAAGAGCCCCGCCGCCTGCTGCGGCTCGGCCAGCACGACCGGTTCGCTTTCGAGATGGGCGGCCGCTCGGTGATCTGGGAAAACGCGGGACTCGACGTTCCGGGGATCGTCACGCGCGTGGACCGCTGGATGGCGGCGGCACGGGAGGGGCGTCTGGCAGCCGCCGGTCGTTCCTGAAAATCCCGCCGATCCCGTCCCGGCCGAGCGTGAAGACGACCTCGAGCGGGGCGGCTCCGCGGACCCGCAACAGGTCGCCGTGCTCCCCGCGCTGGTGGTGGAAGCGGCATAGGGTGACGAGGTTCTCCGGCGCGTCGTCCCCGCCGCGCGAGCGGTAGACGACGTGGTGCGCCTCCAGATTCCGCCTGGAGGTGCAGCCGGGGGACTGGCAGCGCCAGCCGTCCCGCTCGTAGATCTCCTGCTCCGCGCGGCGCGAGCCGTCCGGGGCGCGGTCCCATTGCTCGGCGTACCCGAGCAGCAGGTAGAGCAGGCGCCACGAGAACGACCGATCGGCCCACGGGGCGGAAAACGTCCACGGATCGCCCGCCTCCGGCTCCGCCGCTCGCCGCAATTCCTCCAGCCGCGCGATCCATTCCCGGCGCGGTTCGATCCGGCTCAGCACCGACAGGAAGGACCGCGCCAGGTCGCGCGGGAGCCGCAGAGTCAGCATTGCCGCCGGGAACCCGTCGTGCACGAGCGTCTCCGCCGCCTCCCATACGTGGTCCAGCGTGGTCCCGTAACCACGGCGCTGCGAGCGCTGCCAGCGGGCGTCGTCTCCCGGCAAGGGCACCCGCCGCGGCCCGCGCGACAGCCATCGCTCCCTGCGCACGGCGCGGATCTCGTCCTGCAGCCGCCGGCAAGTGACCTGCTCCGCCAGCTCCAGCCACGCCCGCTCACTCGCTTCGTCCAGCGGTTCGTCCCGCAGGCCGCGCACGAGGACGAGCAGCTTCTGCGCCCCGATCCGCCCTTCCCAGTAGGCCTGCCGCCAGTGCGGGTGCCAGACCAGCCGGCGCTCCAGGAAGACCCGTTCCCGCACCGCCGCGCCCGACATCCCGAGGCGCTTCTCCGCGTACTCCTCGATGTTCCGGAAACCGAGCTGGAGGAACCCCCACTGGTCCGCCATCTCCTGGAGCAGCACCCCGAAGATGCGCTGTGCCCGTTCTTCGACGTCCAGCAACCCTTCCAGGGCGTCCGCCGCGGCCACCGGGTCGCAGCCTCCGGCCGCCCGGCCCAACGCCGGCAGAAGGCCGAGCACCTCGCGCAACTCCCGGACGTCGATCCACCCCTCGCGCTCCTCGTCCGGCAGCGGATCCACCGGAATCCGCCAGCGAGCGCGCGGGGAGCGCCAGCGCCGCCACGGAATCTCCTCCAGTGGATCGGGCCGGGGCTCGTTCTCGTCATCCCGCGGCTCCTCCCGCAGCGGTCCCGACTCGGCCTCCGCCACGAGCGCCTCGACGAAGGAGACGACGCCCGTCTCCGCGCCGCACACGCGACGGTGCAGATCGAAGACCTCCTCCCAGCAGGCGAGCACCGCACCGGCGACGGGCAGCCGCAACGTCACCCGCGCGCGGCCCTCGGCGTCCTCGCCGGCCGCAGCGCAGGCGGTGTCCTCGTGGCCTGAAGAGGTGCCGGCGCCCGGCTCCTCGGGCGTTCCCTCCCTATCGAGCGAGCGGTCTTCCGGGGTGCCGGCTTCCGGCGCCGGCGGGGCTTCTCTTTCTCCCGCCAAAGCTTCGCGCACCGTGCGCTGCAGCACGCGCACGCTCGCCCGCCGCGCAAACGCGATCCACGGGGCGAGAGCCGTGTTCTCCGGCAACCGCGCGAGCTGGTAGGCCGCCTCCCGGCCCAGCGGGGGACCGCCGTCGTCGCCGGTGACCGCGAGCTCCAGCTCCGCGGACCGCGCGAGCGCGCGGCCGATCGCCGCCAGGCGCCGCAGCCAGCGCCCGCTCCGGCCGAACCGCTCGCGGCAGAAGTCACCGGCGCGCGCGTAGCCGAACTCCTTCCATGTCTCATGCTCGGCGATCGTGCGCGCCGCGCGCGCCGCGGGCGGGAGCGTGCGGTCGAGCAGACCGCGCACGACCAGCGCCACGGCGTCCAGTTCCTCGGGGAAGAGCGGGCGCCCCGACACGCGAACGAACGGAAGCTCGGGTCTGTAGCGCCGCGAAGGATCCCTCGCAGCTTCTCGGCGTGCTCTGGTGTCGATACCGAACGTCACCGCGGAGTCCCGAGCCGTTCACGCTTTGAAAGTGCTTTGATGTTATCACGAGGTGACGGATGCGTCAACCGAAAAACTGCAAAAAACGCACGAAAATCACCGTTTCGGCGAAGAATTCGCTTCCGGGTTTCCTCCCGTTTTCGAGCGCGCCGGCGATGGCGTCCGAGCGAACGGACGTCCGTCGCCGGACGGCCGCGGCCGTTCCAGGAACGCGGACGCCTTTCCCCAAGAGCTCTGAGCCAGGTTTCGGGAACATGCTGCCGCGCGCGGCGAACTGGGCAGGCTTCCCGTGGCCACCGTGCGGCCGGAGGCCGCCCGGAGAATCCGCGGTGGTT
>RFHH01000018.1 GCA_003696075.1 Acidobacteriota bacterium | reverse complement strand
CCCCCGCTCCGTTCCGACCCGCGCCCGCTCCCCGGCGGCCCCTCGGCCGCTCGCGGGCATTATGCACGCGCAGCCGGCGGGCGGAGCGGAGATGATCGGGGCGCGCGGGTGTGCCAGGATGGCCGGCCCGGGCGGCGGCCCGGGGAGAGGTGGTGCTCGTGGAATCGGCGTGGCCGGAGATCACCGAGGACGCGGCCCGACCCTGGGCGGGACGGACGGTCGTCGTCACGGGAGGGCTCGGATTCATCGGCTCGACGCTGGCGATCGCGCTCGCGCGTGCCGGTGCGTTTCCGAGGATCCTCGACAACCTCGATCCCCTCTACGGCGGAAACTGGAGGAACGTCGCGCCCGTCGCCGACCGCGTGACCGTGCTGGTCGCCGACATCCGCGACCGCCGGGCGCTCCGCGCCGCGCTGGCGGGAGCGGACGCCGTGTTCCACCTGGCGGCGCAGACGAGTCACATCGACTCGATGCGCGATCCGTTCCTCGACGCGGACGTGAACGTCCGCGGCATGCTGCTGCTCCTCGAAGCGATCCGGCGCGAGGCGCCGGAAGCCGTTCTGGTGAACGTCGGGACGCGCGCGCAGTACGGGGCCGCCGGGAACGGCCCGATCCGCGAGGACACGCCGGCGCGGCCGACCGACGTCTACGGCGCCTCGAAGCATTGCGCCGAGCAGTACGCCCTCGTGTACCACCGGTGCCACGGCCTCGACGTGCGGTGCGTGCGGGCGACCAACGTCTACGGGCCGCGCCACCAGATGAAGCACGGCCGCTACGGCATCCTGAACTGGTTCGTGCGCCTCGCCCTCGACGGCGCCGAGCTCCCCGTCTACGGGGACGGATCGCAGCGCCGCGACTACCTCTACGTAGACGATCTCGTCGACGCGCTGCTCCGCGTCGCGGGCGGCCCCGCCGGGGAGCTCGCGGGACGGGTCTTCAACGCCGGAACCGGCTCGGGGACCGCCTTCGCGGAGATGGCCCGGCAGGTCGTCGCCGCGTGCGGCAGCGGGAGGCTGCGCCACGTGCCGTGGCCCGAGGAGCGGCGGCGGATCGAAACGGGGGACGCGGTGCTCGACGCGACGCGCCTCCGCGACGCCACCGGCTGGAATCCCCGCATCGCCCTGGCGGAGGGGATCGAACGGACGGTCCGTTTCTACCGGCGGGAACGAAAGCACTACTGGCCGCCGGCCGCGTGACCCTGCCGGGTTTACTCGACAAATAGCTTGTGTTAGCCTCGTCCCGCGAGCGCGCCGGGCCGGGAGGGTCTCGACCGTCGGTGCGAAGCACGACGCCGTTCACCGCTGCGCTTCCGACAGGAGAGCCCCGATGGATCCCCAGGCCGGCCGCTTCGATCCCGTCCGATACAAGCAGACCACGCGCGAACAGTGGGAGGAGGCCGCGGAGGCCTGGCACCGCTGGGGCTCGCTGCTCTCCCGCTGGCTCGGGCCCGCCACCGAGACGATGCTCGACATGGCCGGGGTCCGGGCCGGGGATCGCGTGCTCGATGTCGCGGCCGGAGCGGGCGATCAGACGATCGCGATCGCCCGGCGCGTCGGCCCCAGCGGGAACGTTCTCGCCACCGACCTGTCGGGGGCGATCCTGGAGTTCGCTGCGGAGCGCGCGCGGGCCGAGGGCCTGGACAACATCGACACCCGCGTCCTGGACGGCGAGGATCTCGAGCTTCTCGAGCCGGCGTCGTTCGACGCCGTGGTCTGCCGGGTGGGCATGATCTACTTCCCCGACCAGAAGCGCGCGCTGGCCGGTATGCGGCACGCCCTCAGGCCGGGAGGGCGCGTCGCCGCGATGGTCTACTCCACAGCGGAGGCGAACGGCTTTTTCTCCGTGCCGGTGTCCATCATCCGGCGCCGGGCGCGCCTTCCAGCTCCCCTCCCCGGCCAGCCGGGACCGTTCAGTTTGGCCGGCGACGCGCTCCCGGCCGCCCTCGCGAGTGCCGGCTTTTGCGATGTCGCCGTCGAGGTGGTGAACGCGCCCGTCCGGACGAGCAGCGCCGCGGAATGCCTTCGGTTCGAGCGGGAATCGTTCGGTGCCCTGCACCAGATGTTGTCGGGCTTGTCCCCGGCCGACCGGGAGGTCACCTGGGCGGAGATCGAGGAGGCGCTCCGGGAATTCGAGGGGGAGGATGGTTTCGTCGGTCCGTGCGAGCTGTTGATCGCCTCCGGAACGAAGTGAGCCGCGGAGCGCCGCGGGGCGGCGGACCGCCTCAGAAGAGCCTGTCCGGGCCGCCCGGCGCGCCGACGTGCGCCGCCGCGCGCGCCGTCGCCACCCGGCCGCGCGGCGTCCGCTCGATGAAGCCGATCTGGATCAGGTACGGCTCCACCACCTCCTCGAGCGTGTCCGGCTCCTCCCCGAGCGAGGCGGCGAGGGTGTTGAGGCCCACGGGCCCGCCGCGGTGGTGGTCCACGATGACGCGGAGAAAGCGCCGGTCGAGGGCGTCGAGGCCCATCTCGTCGATCCCGAGGCGCTCGAGCGCATCCCGCGCCACGTCGATCCCGAGGCGCCCGCCTCCTCTCACGTCGGCGAAGTCGCGCAGGCGCCGCAGCAACCGCAGCGCCACGCGCGGGGTGCCGCGGGACCGCCGGGCGATCTCCTCCGCGGCCTCCTCTTCGATCTCCACCCCGAGCCGCTCCGAGGCGCGGAAGAGGATCCGGACGAGGTCCTCCGGCGGATAGAACTCGAGCCGCTCCACGATCCCGAAGCGGTCCCGGAGCGGCGCGCTGAGGAGTCCCGACCGCGTGGTCGCCCCCACCAGCGTGAAGGGGGGCAGCTCGACCCGGACGGAGCGCGCTCCGGGCCCCTGCCCGATCGTCAGGTCGAGCGCGAAATCCTCCATCGCCGGGTAGAGAACCTCCTCGACCGCGGTGCCGAGCCGGTGAATCTCGTCGATGAACAGCACGTCCCCGGGCTCGAGGTGAGTCAGGAGCGCGGCCAGATCGCCGGCCCGTTCGATGGCGGGACCCGACGTGGTGCGCAGATTCGCACCCAGCTCGCCTGCGATCACGTGCGCGAGGGTGGTCTTGCCCAAACCGGGCGGCCCGGCGAAGAGGACGTGGTCGAGGGGGCGCCGCCGGCGCCGCGCCGCCTCCAGATAGACGGCGAGATTGTCCTTGAGCCGCTGCTGGCCGACGTACTGGTCGAGTCGGCGGGGGCGCAGGTCGGCCTCGACCCGGAGTTCCTCCGCCAGCGGCTCGCCGGCCACGATCCGCTCGCGCGCGCCCTCCCCCATCAGGAGCCTCCGAGACGCCGCAGGCTGGCGCGGATCAGTTCGGGAAGATCGCCGTCGAAGCCGGCGGCGAGCACCTGGCCGACCGTCCGCTCGGCCACCTCCCTCCGGTACCCGAGGCTCTCGAGGGCCGCCGCGCCGTCACCGGCGAGCGGATGCCGCCGGACGGCTCCGGGATGAGGCCGGCCAGCAGGCACGAGGTCTTCCTCCGGCAGCCGGTCCTTCAGTTCGAGCAGGAGGCGCCGGGCGGTCTTCCGCCCGATCCCGGGCACGGATTCGAGCGCCCGCGGTTCCTCGTCGGCCACCGCGCGGGCGAGCTGCGCGGGACTGAGCTTGGACAAGACCGCGAGGGCCAGCCGCGGGCCGACCCCGGTGACCCCGAGGAGAACTCCGAACAGGCGCTTCTCGGCGGCGGTGGCGAAGCCGAACAGCTGCAAGGTCTCGTTCCTGAAGCTGGTGACGACCTCGAGCGTCACGCGCTCCCCTTCCGGCGGGAGCGCCTCGTAGGTGCCGAGCGGTACCTGGAGCTCGTAGCCGACGCCGCCGACATCCACGATCACCACCGGCCAGCTCTTCCGGGCGAGGCTTCCCGTGATCCGCGCGATCATCGCACGCTCGCTCCCTCGAAGGAGGCGTGGGCCCGGTGGCAGACGGCCGCCGCCAGCGCGTCGGTGGCGTCCTCGGGATAGTCCGCCAGCGGAAAGCGCGAGAGCCCGGGAACGGTCCGCGCCAGCGCCCTGCGGACCTGGTCCTTGGGCGCCGTCCCGTTCCCGCAGACGCACTTCTTGATCGCGGCCGGCGCGTACTCGACGACGTCGATGCCCGCGCGCCCCAGCGCGGCGAGCACCACTCCCCGCGCCTCGGCCAGCGCCAGGGCCGAGCGGACGTTCCGGTGCTGGAACAGGCCCTCGACCGCGGCGACGTCGGGGTGCCGATCGGCCAGCCACGCCTCCACCTCGCCCAGGAGCCGGGCCAGCGCCGCGCTCCGCCGCCCGCGCGCCGGAAGCGACCAGGACCCCAGCTCCAGCGCCACGATCTCGCCTCCGCGGAACTCGGCCAAGGCGTAGCCGGTGCGGCGGGAACCGGGATCGATTCCGAGGATGCGCAGCGAACTCATCGGCCCCCCGCGCCCCCGCCCCGCGCGCCGCGCGCCGTGGGGCAGCCGACTCTTCCGAGTCCTCGCATCGCCGGCTCAGGCGCTCTCGACCACCTGGCAGTTGGCCGACACCTTCTGGACGTCGTCGTGCTCCTCGAGCGCCTCCAGGAGGTTCAGGAGGCTCTCGGCCTCCGAGGCCTTCACCTCGACGAAGTTCTGCGGGAGCATCGCGACCTCGGCCGACTCCATCGGCACCCCCGCTGCCTCGAGCCGGTCCCTCACGTCGTGGAAGTCCTCCGGGCTGGTCAGCACCTCGTAGAATTCGTCCTCGGTGCGCACATCCTCCGCGCCGGCCTCGAGGGCCTTTTCGAGCAACTCTTCCTCTTCGATCCCGGCCTTCGGGACGGTGATGTAGCCCTTCCTTTCGAACATCCACGCGACGCTGTTCGGCGAGCCGAGTTCACCCCCGTACTTGGAGAACAGATGACGGATGGCGGACGTGGTCCGGTTCCTGTTGTCGGTGAGAGCCGAGACGAAGATCGCCACGCCGTTGGGGCCGTAGCCCTCGTAGAACACCTCCTCGAAGGCCGCGGCTTCGGTCTCCCCCAGGCCCTTCTTGATCGCCTTTTCGATCTTGTCGTTCGGCATGTTGACGCCGCGCGCCGCAGCGATCGCCGCACGCAGCCTCGGATTCGCCGAGGGATCGCCTCCCCCCGTCCTCGCGGCGACCATGATCTCGCGCGCGACCCGGGTGAAGGCCTTGGCGCGCCGCGCGTCCTGCGCCGACTTCCTGTGCTTGATGTTGGCCCACTTGGAGTGGCCGGCCATCGCTCGCCTCCCGGCTGGGGCCCGGGCGCGGGATCCCGGAGCCCGGGGCCGCCCGACCGGCGGCCGCGGTCCAGTTTACCATCGGGCCCCGGCAGGCGTTCACGGGAAAGAAAAGGCCCCCGGCTTCCTGACGGAAGTCGGGGGCCCGGATCAAATCCCCGGCGGCGTCCTACTCTCCCACGCGGTTTCCCGCGCAGTACCATCGGCGCTGAAGGGCTTAACTACCGTGTTCGGGATGGGAACGGGTGTGGCCCCTTCGCTATGGCCACCGGGAAATTCTTCTTCCTGTCAAATCCTCCCGTGACAATCCGGTGTTCGGGTCTGGGTCACTTGGTCAGCGTGAAGCGCACGCCCATCGAGAAAACGTAGCCGCCGTAGTCGAGCCTCCCGCCGTTGAGGAAGTACTCCCCGGGCTGCGGCCCGCTCCACGCCTCGTGCTCCTCCACGATGCCGCCGATCCCGATGAGGGCGGCGAGCCCCGCGCTTGGCGCGGGCGCCTCCACGAACACCCCGTTGGGAGTGGGCGTGCCGAATTTCTCTCGCCCGTCGGCCGTGATCCTGATCTCGTCGCGCGCCCAGGAGAACCGCACCTCT
>RFHH01000017.1 GCA_003696075.1 Acidobacteriota bacterium | reverse complement strand
GCGGGGCGCAACCGGGCGGCGGGATTCTCCGTGCCGCGCCGCGTCGTACAATGGCGGCGGAGGGTTTCCGATGCGCCGCATCCGACTCGAGCGCCCGCTGACGGCGTTCGACCTCGAAGCCACCGGTACCGACATCGCCAACGACCGGATCGTGGAGATCGGCATCGTCCGTCTCGAGCCCGCGGGCGCGCGGAGGTCGTTCCGCACGCTGGTCGACCCCGGCATTCCGATCCCTCCGGCCGCCACCGCGGTCCACGGCATCCGCGACGAAGACGTCCGCGGAGCCCCGAAGCTCGCCGAGATCGCCGACACCATCCACGAGCTGTTCGACGGGGCCGACATCGCGGGCTTCAACAGCCTGCGGTTCGACCTGCCGCTGCTGCGGGTCGAGATGGAGCGGATCGGCCGGCCCCTCGACCTCCAGGGGCGGCGGCACGTCGACGCGATGCGCATCTTCCATATGAAGGAACCGCGCGACCTGGCTGCCGCCTACCGCTTTTACTGCGGCAAGGAGCTGGAAGGGGCCCACTCCGCCCTGGCCGACGCGGAGGCGACGCTCGAGGTGCTCCAGGCCCAGGTGGAGCGCTATCCCGACCTGCCGGACGACATCGGCGGGCTCGACCGCCTCTGCAACCCCGGCGGCGACCGGTTCGTCGAGGCTTCGGGACGCATCGCCTGGAACGAGGAGGGCGAGGCCGTCCTGGCCTTCGGCAAGCACCGGGGCACCACCCTGCGCCAACTCGTGCGCGAGCGCCCCGACTACCTCCGATGGATGCTCGACAAGGATTTCAGCCCCGGCGTCAAGCGGATCCTCAGGGACGCGCTGAGCGGCACGTTCCCCCAGCGGGGTCTCCGCTGACGGCCCGCCGGGCCGGCACGCGGCGGCCGTGATCACCGAGCGGCCTCCCCGAGCGCGCGCACGGCGGGAAGCCTTCGCCCGCAGCGACGCGCTCGACCGGATCGATCTCCCCGCCGACGACCGCCTGCGGCGGCCCGCCCGGAAGATCGAGCGGGCGCTGGCGGCGGAGGACCGCGCGGCGGTCGAGGAGGCGTGCCGGGAGTTCCTCCGGGCCGCCGCCGCCTTCTACGGCGTGCCGGCACCGGCCGTCAGGGTGCTCGCCGCGCGGCCGCGGCGGGTCTATCGGGACGGCGGAGCGACGGAGCTCTTCGGGGACTACGATCTCGAGACGGGGCTGATCCGGGTCTGGATGCGGACCGCGGTCCGCAAGCGGGTGACCTCGTTCGGCACCTTCCTCTCCACCCTCTGCCACGAGTTCTGCCACCACCTGGACCGGCACGGCCTGGGGTTTCCCGAGACCCCCCACACCCGCGGCTTCTACGCCCGCACCGCCCGGCTGTACCACCACGCCCGCGGGACCCCGTACCGGGAGCTGCACTGGATCGCCCTGCCGGGCGGGGCCTTCCGGGTCGACTGGGCGCGGCTGCGCGGGCGGGGGCGGTTTGACGGCCGGGAAGGCGGTCCCTAGAATCCCCCGGGTTCGTCGGGCCAGCGGCGGGCGGTCGCCGCCCGCGTCCCTTCACGGGCGCGGCCCGTCATGCGAGGAGAAACCCCGTGGGCGCCGAGACATACGCCGTCATCGAGGCGGGCGGCCGCCAGATCCGTGTGGCGCCGGGCGAGCGGGTCCGCGTCGACCGGCTCGGGACCCCGCCCGGGGAGACCGTGACCTTCGACCGCGTGCTCCTGCTGGGCTCGGGGGCCGACCTGCGGATCGGCACGCCGACGGTCGAGGGGGCGTGCGTCCGGGCCCGCGTGATCGACGAGCGGCGGGACCGGAAGGTGATCGTCTTCAAGAAGAAGCGCCGCAAGCAGTACCGCCGGACCCGCGGCCACAGGCAGTGGTACACCCTGGTCGAGATCGAAGCGATCGAGCCGGGTCACTGAGGAACGCGCCATGGCCCACAAGAAAGCGGGCGGGTCGTCCCGCAACGGTCGCGACAGCCGGGCCAAGCGGCTCGGAATCAAGAAGTACGCCGGCGAGACGGTGCTGGCGGGCAACATCATCGTCCGCCAGCGCGGAACCCGGTACAAGCCGGGAGCCGGCGTGGGCCGCGGCAAGGACGACACACTCTTCGCCCTGATCGACGGCGTGGTCGCCTTCCGCGACCGGGGCCGGATGGGCAAGTTTATCGAGGTCCGGCCCCAGGCCTGAGTCCCGCTGGCGCCGGCCGCTTCCTTCCCCGGCCGCCGCGGCTGGGGGAGAATGGCTCCATGTTCATCGACGAGGTCTCCCTCGAGGTCGCCGGCGGAGACGGCGGCCGCGGCTGCGTGGCTTTCCGCCGCGAGAAGTACGTCCCCCGCGGCGGGCCCTCGGGGGGCGACGGCGGCGACGGCGGATCGGTCTGGCTCGTCGCCGATCCGAAGGAGAACACGCTCCTCCGTTACCGCTACGAGCGCGTCTTCCGGGCGGGGCACGGCCGGCCCGGCGAGGGGAGCCTCCGCACCGGCCGCTCCGGAGACGATCTCGAACTGCCGGTACCGCTCGGCACGGTGGTCTTCGACGCCGACGGCGAGGTCCAGCTCGCCGACCTGACCTCTCCCGGCCAGCGGTTCCTCGCCGCCCGCGGGGGGCGCGGCGGCAAGGGGAACGCCCACTTCGCCACCTCGACGCGGCAGGCGCCGCGCTTCGCGCAGCCGGGGGAACCGGGCGAGCGGCGCACCCTCCGGCTCGTGCTGAAACTGCTCGCCGATGTCGGCCTCGTCGGCCTGCCCAACGCCGGCAAGAGCACGCTGATCTCGCGGATCTCCGCCGCCCGGCCCGAGATCGGAAGCTACCCGTTCACCACGCTCTCCCCGGTGCTCGGTGTCGTCGACGCCGGGGACCACCGCAGCTTCGTGGTCGCCGACCTGCCGGGGCTGATCGAGGGGGCCCACGCCGGGCGCGGTCTCGGCGACCGCTTCCTCCGCCACGTCGAGCGCTGCCGCGTGCTGGCCCTCCTCGTGGACCTCTCGTCGGCGGAGGGGCGCGACCCGGTCTCCGACCTCGAGACGGTGGAAAGGGAACTCGCCCTGTACGGGGGCGGCCTCGACCGCCGCGACCGGATCGTGGTCGGCACGAAGCTCGACGCCATCGACGACCCGGCGCGCCGCGAGCGGCTGGAGGCGGCGGCGCGCCGCCGCGGCGCGCCCTTCTTCGCGGTCTCGGCCGTCACCGGGGCCGGGCTCGACGACCTCGTCGCCGCGATGGCCGAACGCGCGCTCGCGGGCGCGGAGAGGTCCCGGCCGTGAAGATCGGCCTGTTCGGCGGAACCTTCGACCCCCCGCACAAGGGGCACACGGCGGTCGCCGCCGCCGCGCGGGACGCGCTCGGTCTCGACCGCGTGGAGGTGGTCCCGTGCGCCGGTCCTCCCCACCGCCCACCGGCCACCGCCGGCCCGTTCGACCGCTTCGCGATGGCCGTGCTGGCCTTCCTCGATTTCGACCGGCTCGTCGTCTCGCCACGCGAGATCGCCCGCGGCGGCATCTCCTACACCGTCGAGACGCTGCGCGAGCTGCAGAGCGAGTGGCCGGGAGCGGAACTGTTCCTGATCGTCGGGGGCGACAGCTACGACGAGTTGCCCACCTGGCGGGACGCGCAGGAGATCGAGCGCCTGGCCCATCTCGCCGTCGTCGGGCGCCCCGGGGCGGGCGGCCTCGACGCCGTTCGGCCCGCCGATCGCCCCCGGCTCCGCGAGCCCGGCGAGCCGGCTCCTCCCGGGTGCCGGGCCGTCTACCGCGTTCCGATGGCCCCGCAGCCGGTGTCGGCGAGCGCCATCCGCCGGACGCTGGCGCGGGGCGGCGATCCGGGTGCCGTTCTCGACCCGCGCGTCCGGCGTTACATCGAAAAGCGCGCGCTGTACCATGGCGCGTGACGGAAGCGCGGCTTTTCGGAGCGAGGAGGATTTTCGAGGGCGATGGCGGACCGGAAGCTAGCGCACCGCGAACCGATCCCTCCGGACACCCCCGCGCTGCGCGCCGCGCTGGCGCGCCTGCGCGAGTCGAAGATCGGTGGCCTGACCGTCCTCGACCTGCGGGGCCGCTGTTCGTACACCGATTTCTTCGTGATCGGGCACGGCGAGTCGGTACGCCAGGTCCAGGCGCTGGCGGACGACGTCGAGCGGGCCGTCCGCGAGGCCACCGGACGCGCGCCCGCGGTCGAAGGCTACGAGGCCGGCGAGTGGGTCCTGATCGACTGCGGCGACGTCATCGTCCACGTCTTCAGCGAGCGCGCGCGAAACTTCTACCGGATCGAGTCGCTGTGGTACGACGCGCCGGTGATCGATCCCGAGGCGGCGGCTCGGTGACGTGGCGGGCGCGATCCGCATCCTGACCGTCGGCCGCGACCGCGCCGGTCCGTTTCGCGAACTCGCCGATCGGTACCTCGAACGGATCTCCCCGCTGGCACCGTGCTCGCGGGAGACGGTCGCGCCCTCCCGGCGCCGGACTGCCGCCGAGCGCAGGCGCGACGAGGCGCGAAAACTGCGCGAGCGCCTGCCGCGCCGGGGGGTGACGGTGGCCCTCGATGCGGAGGGGGAGCCGCTGGACTCGGCGGCGTTCGCGGCACGCCTCGAGAGGTGGCGCGAGAGCGGGAAGGTCCTGTTCGTCGTGGGTGGGCCGGACGGCCTCGATCCGGCCTTCGCCGCCGCGTGCGACCACCGGCTGTCGCTCGGCCCGATGACGCTGCCCCACGAACTCGCCGCGGTGGTCCTCCTCGAGCAGAGCTACCGGGCGCTGGCGCGCAGCCGCGGGC
>RFHH01000016.1 GCA_003696075.1 Acidobacteriota bacterium | reverse complement strand
GGGATGGCTTCAACGACGTCGGGCGCCTGGACCGGGAGTTCGCCGAGCTGCGGGCCCACATCGCGGCGGCCGAGAGGCATGAGCTCGAGCTGGGAGCGAGCTGGCAGGGCGAGGACGTCTACGAGGGCCGCGGGGGCTACGACACCCGTCTCGGCGGGCCGGGATCGCCGGCCTGGACCCGGGAGGACACCCTGATCGATCGCCGGGAGTACCGGGCCGGCTACCGGTGGCGGTTCCGGCGGGGCGGCGCGCTGTCGGTGCGGCTGCTCGAATCGCGCCGCCGGCAGATCGTCATCTCGCAGCTCACCGCCGATCCGTCGAGCCCGTTCAGCGATCTGTTCCCGCGCTACCGCATCGCCGACGTCATCGACTGGGGGCAGGTGCGCTTCGACCGGCCGCTTGGACTCGCCTGGCGGATCTCGGCCGGTGTGGAGGGCGAATCGCAGCGCGTCGAGGCGGTGACGGTGGCCGACTTCACCGGATCGATCCAGGACGCCGTCGATCGGGTCAAGACGCGCTCGGTGTTCGTGAAGGCGGGGCGAAGCGCTCGCCGCTGGGATCTGGATTTCGGGCTCCGGTACGACGACGACGCCTTCTTCGGCAGCCAGCTGTCGCCGCGGGCGACGCTGCGTTGGTTCCCGGCGGAGGGCCTGACGTTGCGGGTCCTGGGGGGCCGCACCTTCCGCGTCCCTCGCCCCATCTTCAGCGAGGTCTGCTGCGGCCAGCGGTACCAGCGCAACACCTCGACGCGCGCCGAGACGGGGACCACGTACGCGCTGGAGGCGGTCTACCAGCCGTCACCGGTCCTCCGGGCGAGCGTGTACGCGTCGCGGACCGATTTCGACGACTACATCCTCCGGTGGACCGGGTTCACGACCGAGTACGTGGCGACGCTGGTCCAGACGAACGTCCCCGAGGCGAGGGCGAACACGCTGGAGCTGGCCCTCCGCTACCGGCCGGTGGACGCCCTGACGCTCGACGGGAGCATCGGCTGGCTCGACTTCCGGGCCCGCGGTCCCGCGCTGACCGAGATCGGCATCGAACTCGATCCGGTGAACTTCCCCGGCGTGAAGATCCCGTTCCCGATCCCGCCGCTCGACCGGATCCCGTTCCAGCCGGTCCGCACGGGATCGCTGGCGGCCCGGTGGACCCCTCATCGCCGCGTGACCGTCTCCGCGCAGGCGTCCTACACCGGCACGATGCTCATCCAGCGTTACGCTCCGGGCTCCTTCGTACCGGTGGCGGCCTACGTCGAGACGCCCGGCTTCTGGCAGGTGAACGTCGCGCTGGAGGCGCGGTTGAACCGGTGGCTCGTCCTCGGCGCCGGGGCGGACAACGTCACCGGCCGGCTGCAGAACGACCTGGGCGACCCGGCCACGGACTACAATTGGGGACCGCTCGCGGGCCGCTCCTGGTTCCTGAACCTCAGAGCGGAGCTCTCCCGCTGACCGAACGGAGGCGCAACGTGCCGGTACCGATCCGCGTCGCCCTCGCCGTGACCGCCGCGCTCGGTGCGTCCGGGCTGCCCGCGGGGGCGGGCTCGGAGCTCTTCCTCCACGACGCCCGCGAGGCGTTCGCGGCGGCGGAGAAGTCGGGCCGCCCGATCCTGATCGACTTCAGAACCACCTGGTGCGTCGCGTGCCGGGAGATGGACCGGTCGACCTGGCGCGACGAGGAGGTCAGAAAGCTCCTGGCCCGCTACGTGGCGCTGGAGGTGGACGGCGACCGTGACGTCAACCTCACGGCGCGCTACGGCGTGGACGCCTATCCCACCATCGTCATCGCGGCTTCCGATGGCGCGCCGATCCTTTCCCTCCTCGGCTATCAGGATGCCCCGGCGATGCGCGCTCACCTCGAGGAGGTGGCGGAGAGCTACCGCGACCTGTCGCGTTGGGCGCACGAGGCGGAGCGGAGGCGCGGCGATCCCACCGCGTTGCTTTCGCTGGCGGAATTCGCGCGCCGCCACGGGGCCTCGGATCAGGCCGAGGAACTCTACCGGCGCGTGCTGCGCCGCCGGCGCGATCTCGGCGCCGAGACGGCGGACCGCGCCAGGATCGGCCTCGCCTCCATCCTCATCGACGAGGGGGAGTGCCGCGAGGCGAGGAAACTGGCCGGCGATCTGCAGGACGGGAGCCGGGCGGAGCCGCTGCGGGAGCGGCTCGCGCGGTGCCGCTGAGGGTCACCGGACCGACGCTCTCTCCCGATCGAGCATCAGCCGGACGAACCGCTGGAGCAGTTTCTGGTCGTACTTCTGGGCGCCCTCCACGTGGAGAACCCGGAGCGCCTCGGCCCCGGTCCGGGCCTTCTGGTACGACCGGTCGGTCGTCATGGCGTCGAACGCGTCCGAGATCGACACGATCCGGACCTCCGGCGGGATCGACGGAGCGGTGCGGCCCTGGGGGTACCCGGAGCCGTCGAGTCGTTCGTGGTGCGCCTGGCAGATCTCGATCGCGAGCGAATCGGTCCAGCCCGACTCTGTCAGCACCTCGACCCCGCGCACCGGATGAGTCTTGATCAGCTCCCACTCCTCCCGGGTCAACGTCCCGGCCTTGTTGAGGAGGCTCGCCGGCAGCCCGCACTTGCCGCAGTCGTGCATCAGCGCGCCGCGGCCGATGCTCCGGAGGTCGTCGGTGTCGGAGATTCCGATGTCGCGCGCCAGGGAGGTGGCGTAGATCGCGACGTGCAGCGAGTGGGTGTAGGTGTAGTAGTCGTGCTCCATGAGCCGAACGGCGGCGGCCAGCGCCTCGGGACCGTCGATCAGCTCGGCGATCGACTCGCTCACGGCGTCCACCTGGTCCTTGACGCCGGGAGCACGCGGGTTCTCGACGATGGTCCGCATCAGGTCGCGTGCGCTGTGGACCATGATCCGCATCCGCTCGGGGAGCGGGATGGACGGGTCCCGCACGCGCGTCCTGAGCTGCCGGGCCAGGTGGTCGTTCCAGGACTCGGCGTCGCCGAACGAGATCCAAACCGACTGGACGCCGGACTCGATCAGCCGCCGCTTGTGCTCCGCCTCGAACGGAAGGCGGCTGGCCCGGTACAGAACCGGCTCGGCGTCGCCGTGCTTGAGCCAGATGTCGCAGGGAAGGAGCTGCCCCACCTCGAGCAGCTCAAGGGAAACGGGAAAGAACGTCCTGGGCCGGTCGGACGGCGCGGTCACGGTGGGGCCTCTCGTCCCTCTTCGACGCTGGGCCGTGGGACTTGACCGGCCGAACCCACGCGCGGCCGGGGGACTCGACCGAACCGACGCCCGGGCTGGGGACTTGGCCGGCCCGAACCGCCCCCCGGCGCGTAGAATCCGCCACCCGAGCGGGCGCCCGCCCGCCAGGAGGCGTCCCCGATGGGCCGACGCATCACGCCGCGCGACCTCGTCGGCCTCCGCGTCCCGGAGGATCCGGCGATCTCCCCCGACGGGGAGCGGGTGGTCTTCACCCTGACCGAGACCGACTTCGGCCGCGGCGAGATTCGGGCGCAGCTCCACGTGGCCCCGGACGGGGAGGAGAGGGAGGGCTGCCGGCAGATCACCTTCGGCCTCAGGGACTCCGGCGCGGCGGCCTGGGCGCCCGACGGCCGCTCGCTCGCGTTCGTGACGTTCCGCCCCCAGCCGCACGAGGACGAGGAGGACGACCGGCGCGAGGACGGGGGGGAGCGCTACCAGGTCTTCCTTCTTCCCTGGAACGGGGGCGAGGCGAGGCGGCTCACGGAGGCCCCCGAAGGGGTCGATCTGTTCCGGTTCTGGCCGGACGGCTCCGCGGTGGTGACCCTCGGACCGGAGCCGCGCCCGCCCGCGGTGCGGGCATGGCGGAGGCGGCGGGAGGAGAACCGCGACGATCCGCAGGTGGAGCATCGGGAGATCCCGTTCCAGGAAATCTGCCGGCATCCGCTCGATGGGGGACGGCCGGAGCGCCTTCTGGGCGGCCGCCGAGGCGTCGAGGACTTCGACGTCTCGCCGGATGGCCGCCTCCTCGCGTACGCGACCAACCACACCGGCCGGCCGGGGGACGCGGATCGAACCGAGATCGTCGTCCGCGATCTCCGGACGGGCCGCGAGCGACGCGCCTCCCGCGGGCGAGGCGGGGCCGAGACGACTCCCCGGTTCACCGCCGACGGGCGGTACCTCCTCTTCCACGGATGGGCCGATCCGTCCATCTCGTACAGCCGCCAGGAGCTGTTCGCGGTTCCGGTCGACGATCCCTCGGCCCCTCCGCGGCCGCTGCTGGAAGGGGTGGACCGCGATCTCGAGGAGTTCGTCGTCCTCCCGGACGGGCGGGCGGCAGTGCTGGTCGCATGGGGTCTCGAGTCGCGGATCATCCTCGTCGACCCCGCCACCGGCCGGTGGGAACCGCTGCCGCTGGAAGGCCGGACGATCTGGCACATCGCCGCCGCCCGAACCGACGGGCGCCTGGCTGCCGTGGTCGAGGACGGCTCGTCCCTGCCCCAGGTGGCCCGCATCGACTCGGGGACGGGAGAGATCGAGCTGCTGACGCGGCTCCACGAGGAAGCGCAGGACTGGCAGCGCGCCCGGCGCCGGCGCATCCGCTGGCGGTGCGACGGGTTCGAGCACGAGGGACTGCTCCTCCTGCCGCCCGAGCCGGGCGACCGCCCGCCGCCCGCGCTCGTGTGGATCCACGGCGGGCCGCACTGGAGGGTCCAGGACACGCTCCGGGTTTACGACGCGGAAGCGATCGCCGCCGAGGGGTTCGCCGTGTTCATGCCTCAGTACCGGGGCTCCTCGGGATACGGCTCGCGATACGCGCTGGCGTCGCGAGGCGATCTCGGGGGAGGCGACGCGCGCGACATTCTCGCCGGCGTCGAGGCGATCGTCGGCCAGCGCCTGGTGGATCCCGAGCGGCTGGCGGTGGCGGGGGCGAGCTACGGCGGTTACATGACGAACTGGTTGCTGGCCACCAGCGACCGGTTCCGGGCCGGCATCTCCATCGCCGGGATCTTCGATCTGGCCCAGGACTACACGACGTCGGAGTTCTCCTCCTGGGAGGTCCACTACCTCGGCGAGCCGCCCTGGCGCGCCGCCGATCTGTACCGCGAGCGTTCCCCCCTGACGCAGGTGGAGTCGATCACAGCCCCGGTGTTGATCCTCCACGGACTCGAGGACGACACGACCCCATTCACCAACAGCAAGGCCCTGCACCGCGCCCTGACGGCGCTGGGCCGGGAAGTCGAGCTGGTCTACTACCCGCGCGAGGGGCACGGGATCTTCGAACCGGCGCATCGGGTCGACGCGCTCCACCGCATCCTGGACTGGCTCGCGCGCCACCTTCGGGGCGAACGGGCCACCCGTGCCGCCGGTCTCGAGATCGAGGCCGGCGACGTCCGCCTCCTGTCCCTCGGACACCAGACGCGCCGGGACTACGCGGGGGTCCGTCCCCTCGAGGGGCGCATCTTCCTCGAGGTGGCTTTCGTGCTGAGGGCGGCGGAGGGCGGTCCCGAGGTGATGCGGCTCGTGCCCTGCGGGGCCGGAGCGGACGTGGTGCTGCGCGATGCGCGGGGCGACCTCTACCGGCCGGTCGGGGTGCCGGTCGAGGTCCAAGGGCAGCCGGTCCTGATGAGCGGACACGGAGAGCTGGAGGCGTGGTGCGGCGAGGAGGGGAGGCCGGCCGCCCTTCCGGTGCGGTGCGTGTTCGAGATCCCGGACGAGCCGGGGCTGTACCGGCTCGCCGTGCGCGATCTGCCGGAGGTGGTCCTCGACGTGCTGCCGGAGCCGGAAGAGGAGGGCGCGGCCGACGAGGCGCCCGCCGGGGAAGAGCCCGACGACCGGTCAACCGGATCGGGATGACCGGCGCACCGCCTCGTCGAGTGCCTGCGCGAGAAGCGCGGCCGTCGGCTCGGGCGGGCCGGGGCGCAGCCAGGCGAAGGAGGCGCCCGCGAGGCCTCGGGCGAGCTCGTCCATCAGTTTCGAAAGATCGCCCCCGAGGCGACGCATCAGCGCGCCTCCCGGCCTCCGGTTCTGCACCTCCCGCGCGAGGAGGGTGAGCGCCGCCGCGGCTCCGAGCGGTTCGAGAACCGGCCGTTCGGCCGCCGCGAAGGCCGCCTCGGCGGCCGCCCCGTACGCCACGATCCTGGGGGCGAACCGCCGGAGCAGATCCTCCAGGGCACGGGTGGCCTGCAGCCCCGGCCGAACGCGGAAGCGCACCTCGCCCGCCGTGCAGCCGGCGGGCTCGATGTGCGGCGGGTCGGAGGCCGCTCGGAGGAGTTCCTCGGCGTCCCCCGCCACCGTCACGGAGAAGAGGTAAGGACGTCTCGGATCGGGAGCACCCTCCTGCGAGAGGAGGACCACCAGCGCGGGGCGCGCCGGCGCGAGCGGTGCCACCGGCCGGACCGGCCTCGGCGGCGCGGGCTCGAGGCCCAGCCGATCCGCGATGCGGGCCGCGGCCCCGTCGCGCGCCCCGATCGCCTTGGGGAAGGGGAGCACGAGACCGTCCGCCGGATCGAGCGGGGTGAAATCGTCCGACAGCAGCCGGAGCCCGCCGGCCGCGAGGGCCAGCGCGAGCGTGGTCTTCCCGGCCCCGGACGGACCCGCGATGAGGAGAGCGCGTTCGTTCTTCGCGGCGGCTGCGGCATGGAGCACGAGGTAGCGCTCGACGCGGTCGAGGGCGGCGCGGAACAGGAGGCCGAAAGCGTGCTCCTCGACCGAAGCCCGTGGCAGCGAGAGTTCGTGCCCGTCCCAGCGGACGCGGGGCGGGTCGGCGTGGATCCGTGCGGCGAAGGTCGGTCCTTCTCCCGGCTCGCGCACGAACGGGCCGAGCCGCTCGACCACCGCGGCGTGCAGTCGGGCGTCGTCGGTGACGAAGGTCAGTTCGGCATCGAGAAAGGCCAGACCCACGGGCGGGGGCGACGGCGTGGGGGCGCTCATGGTCGGACCTCCGCCGGGGGGAGGGGCCGGCGCCGGGAGGCCCCGATGCCCGCAGCGTCGAGAGGCTATAAGATTGGCACAGGATGACCGAACCGCACCAGCCGTGCGTCGGTACGAGCGCCGGCGGCGACCGCCGGGCGCCGGGCGTCGGCTGGGGCGTGTCTCGTAAACGCCCGGTCCGCCCGCCGCGTCCGGCGGGAGCGTGCAAGCGCGCGAGCCGCCCGATCGACTCGAAGCGGCCTTCGCAGCGCCCGGGCGTCCCGGACAGCCGGCCGCGGGTCCCTTCGGCGCCCTTCGGGTGTCTTTGCGCCGCGGCGACCGGCGCGGCCGCCGTCTCCAGGAGATTACCGAGTGGCCACAAACAGCCGAAAGGTCATGCTCATCAACGTGACCCACGCCGAGGAGAGCCGCG
>RFHH01000015.1 GCA_003696075.1 Acidobacteriota bacterium | reverse complement strand
CTCATCGGAGCGATCCATGACAGGCTTCCGCGCGCGGTCCAGGTGAGTCTCGTCTCCTGGGTTCCCCAGAGCTGGGGGTTTTTGTTCGGTGCCCAGGCTGCCGACACCCTCCGCGGCGTTCCGGCCCTCCGCGCCCGGCTCCAGAAGGCCGGGCTGTCTTCGTCCAACGTCGGTCCCTTCGTCGCCGAGGTGGTCGCCTTCATCGAGCGGCGGATGGGCCGCCCCCTCGCGGCCGCCCTCCGCAAGCGCGTTCCCGAACTGGTCGCCCTGGAAACGCAGGCGAAGGAAGTCGCCTCGGCGGCGGGGGAGAACGGTCTCGGCTGCCAGTGACCCGCTCATCGCGGTGGTCTCCCGGGCCGGCTCCGCGTAACCTCCACCTGATCCCGGGCCGGGCGGACGGGGTCGTGCCCCGGAGGTGCGATGGACGCGGCCGCGGTCACCGGTCGCCGGCGTCCCGCCGTGCGCCGAAAGATTCCGCGAGGTCTGACGCTCCCCGTCCGCCTCTTGCTCCTGGCCGCGCTGGTTCTGACCGCGGCCGGCGCTTGCGCCTGGGCGGCCGGCTTGTGGCGCCCCGCCGACGTCCGCCTGAGATTCAGTGAGCCCTACCGGCAGCTCACCGCCCTGGCGCGTCGCGATCCGGTCGTCGCCCGGGAACTCGGCGGGGTGATCGGATTCGGCTGGCTGCCGCGGGGGGAGTTGCACGCCGGCCCGCGGGCGGGATGGTGCGAGATCGAGCTGTGGGTGCGGGGGGATCGGCGGCGCGGGCGCCTCGAGGCGCGCCTCGAGCGCCGGGGAGGGCGATGGTTCTGGCGCTGGGCCAACCTCCGCCTTCCGGACGGGCGGCTCATCGCCCTCGCCGTGCCGTGAACTCTCAGCCGCCCAGTCGCGCCGCGAAGAAGGCCGCGACGCGCTCGAACGCCTCCTGCTCGGAAACGGCGTTGAACCCGATCGCCCGGGAGTCGAACAGGTCGGTCCCGCATCCCTGGATCACCGCCATCTCGAAGGGGACCCCGGCCTGCTCCGCGGCTCGCCGGATCCGATCGCGCGCCGCCCCGTCGAAGGCGGCGCGCTGGTCGCAGACGGCGAGCAGGAGCGGCACGCCGATCCGGGGAAAGGCTTCCGGGTCGTCGGGAAGGAGCGTCGTATCGCAGGCGATCGCCGCGACCCCACCGTGAGTCTCGGCGAACCGTAGCCCCCAGATCCCGCCCACGGAGATCCCGAGCAGGCCGATCCGCTCGGCGTCCACCCCCTCGCGCGCGCCCAGGGCCTCCACCGCCGCCCGGAGGATCGCGATCGCCCTCTCCTCGCCGACTCCCGCCACGAGTTCCTCGGAGGAGATCCGGCTGGTGGCGACGACCCCCTCGAAGAGGTCGGGGACCGCCACGGCGAACCCGCGCTCGGCGAAGCGGCGCGCCAGGTCCCGCATTCCCGCGTCCAGGCCCCACCGCGTGTGCACCAGGACGATCCCCGGCCGCGCCGGTCCCTCCTCGTCTCCGACGACGAATTGCCGCACCGGCGGTTCGATCCCCGGGACGGGCTCGTAGCGACCGGGCCGTCCCTCGTCCGCGGTCGAGGGCGCGCCGGGCACGGGTTCGACGACGCTGGCGATGATGCGGTCGGCTTCCTCGAGGCGCGCCGCCACCGGATCGGCGGGCGGGCCGGGGGAGCAGGAGGCCGCGACCAGGAGCGCCCCGGCGGCCGCCACCGCGCGCGGACAAACGCTTCGCAGCATCGTGGGATCACCCTCCTCTGTGGCGGAAAAGACTAGCCCGCTTCCCCGGGAGCCGCCTCCCGCACCCGCTCGCCCCCGGCGGCTGCCCGGGGCCGGAAGGCCGGGACCTCGCCGGGATGCACACCGGACGAGAGGAGGTGCATCGGCGGGCCGGGTCCGGTGCAAGACCCTCGCTTTTCGAGGGATCGGGCCGGCTTCGCACCGCCGGGGATGCGCCTCGCGTCACTTCCGCTTCGGCAGGGGGAGACCCGCCGCCAGGGCCGCCGCGTCCTCCAACAGCCGGCGCACCAGGTGTCGGGTCTGCTCGGCCGTTTTCTCGGGCGGTCCACCGTTGTCGATCACGTAGTCGGCGAGGCGAACCTTCTCCTCGAGCGGCATCTGCGCGGCCACCCGCGCCTCCGCTTCCTTCCGCGAGAGCCCGTCGCGCTCCGCGATCCGCGCGATCTGAGCCTCTCGCGGCGCGGTCACGACGACGAGACGATCGAACTCCTCGTACCGGCCGGTCTCCACGAGCAAGGCGGCATCGTAGACGACGACACCTCCCGGCGAGCGCTCGGCCGCGGTCCGGAGCCGCTCCCGGCTCGCCTCGGCCACCAGGGGATGGACGATCGCTTCGAGACGGCGCCTCGCCGCGGCATCGCCGAAGACGATCCGTCCCAGCGCTTTCCGGTCGACACCCCCGTCCGGGGCCCGCACCGCGTCGCCGAAGGCGGCGAGGACGGGCGGGACGGCCGCTCCCCCCGGCGCGAGCAGCTCGTGGACGATCTCGTCGGCGTCCACCACCGGCAAGCCGTGGGCCCGGAGAAGGGCGGCGACCGTGCTCTTCCCGCTGCCGATCCCGCCGGTCAGGCCGACGCGGAGCGGGCCCCGGCCGGAACGCTCCGCGCTCATCGGCGGGCGGCCGCTTCGGCGGCGAGCAGCGTGTTGTCCAGCAACATGGCCACGGTCAGAGGTCCCACGCCTCCCGGCACGGGCGTCAGCGCGCCCGCCACCTCGCGCACGGAGGGAAAGTCCACGTCCCCGACCAGCGCGCTTCCCGTCTCCTCGAAACGCGCGAGCCGGTCCGGTTGCCCGGCGAGCAGACGCGACGCGAGTCCGGGATCGGTGATGCGGTTGATGCCCACGTCGATCACCACCGCCCCCGGCTTGACGTGCTCCGCGGTGATCAGGCCCGGTCGGCCCACCGCCGAGACGAGCACGTCCGCCCGGCGGCACTCGGACGCCAGGTCCGGCGTCCGGGAGTGGCAGAGCGTGACCGTGGCGTGCCTCGCCAGAAGCAGCAGCGCCAGCGGCTTGCCCACGATGTTCGACCGGCCCACCACCACCGCCCGCGACCCTTCCAGCCGCGCGCCCGCCAGCTCGATGAGCGCGAGGGCGCCCCGCGGCGTGCAGGGGACGAGCCCACCCGGCTGACCGAGCAGCAGGCGGCCCGCGTTTTCGGGATGGAAGCCATCGACGTCCTTGGCGGGTGGCACGGCGCGCTGCACCTCCGCGGGATCCAGATGCTCCGGCAGGGGCAGCTGGACGAGCAGACCGTCGATCTCCGGGGACTCGCCGAGGGCCCGCACGCGCGACAGGAGATCCTCGCGGCCGACGTCGGCCGGCAACCGCACCACTTCGGAGCGGAAACCGGCGCGACGGGCGGCCCGCTCCTTGTTGCGCACGTACACCGCGCTGGCCGGATCGTCACCGACGAGGACCACCGCGAGCCCCGGAGGACGCCCCGCCCGCGCGGCGAACGCCGCCGCCCGTGCGCTCACCTCCCGCCGGATCTTCCGGGCCAGCTCCTTCCCGTCGAGCAACCGTGCTGCCACCGATGATCCTCCGCGATGCTCACCGGTTTCCGGGAACCGGCCTCTCCGGCAAGCGGATCTTCCCCAGAGCGACCCGGACGCGATGCGACGCCGGGCCCACCTGTAGGAAGGGGAACTCCAGGACGAGCGTCTCCCCCGCCGCGCGCGGTTCCGGGAAGACCAGCAGACCCTCGCGCACCTCTCCCGGAGCCACCTCCACAGGCCCGTCGAGAAGCCCGCGCATCAGGCGGGCGACGTCGTCGCTGTCGGGAGGTTCCGCATCGGGTCCCTCGAGCAGTTCGAAGGCGCGCGTGTAGTCGAGCGGCTTGGCTGGGGGCGCGCCTTCGGCCCACAGCATCGCGCTCTGCGTTTCCAGATGGACCGGCTGGTCCCCGGTGGCGCGCAGCCGGACGCGGAGCGTCAGGTAGCGGCCGCCGCGTGTCGCCAGCGGGTCCTCGTCGAGGCCCTGCGTCCGGCGCAGCCAGAGCGCCCGCTCCGGGGCCGTGAGCGGCTCGATCTCGAGGTCGACGCCTGGGCGACTGACCGACACCGTCCCGGCGGCGGTCCCGACCGGCCGCCACACGTAGGGCCCCGGCGGGGGGGCTGCGGCGCACCCGGCCGCCAGCGCGGCGAGCAGGCCGGGCAGCGGCTTCCGGCGTCGTTCGTGGCCCATGCTGGCGGCGTCCTCCGCGCTCCCGCGTCCGGAGCGGGGCCCGAGTCTACCCCCGGCGGCGCGCCCGTGCGCGGGGTTCCCGGGAGCTGGGGGCGGCTGGTAGGATGGAAATTCGCGCGGCCCCGGCCGGGCGCCACGGGAGCGGGTTTTCATGCCCAACGATGCGATCGTCGTGAGGGGTGCGGCGGAACACAACCTCAAAGGGATCGACGTGACGATCCCCCGCAACCGCCTCGTCGTCATCACCGGGGTGTCGGGATCGGGGAAGTCGTCCCTCGCCTTCGACACGATCTACGCGGAGGGGCAGAGGCGATACGTCGAGTCGCTGTCCGCCTACGCGAGGCAGTTCCTCGAGCAGATGCAGAAGCCGGACGTGGAGTCGATCGAGGGGCTTTCGCCCGCGATTTCGATCGAGCAGAAGACCACTTCGCGCAACCCGCGCTCGACGGTCGGGACGGTCACCGAGATCTACGACTACCTCCGGCTTCTCTTCGCCCGCGTCGGCAGGCCTCACTGCACCCGTTGCGGGCGGCCGATCAGCCGGCAGAGCGCATCGCAGATCGTCGATCAACTCATGTCCAGTCCCCCGGGGACCCGCCTCCAGGTGCTCGCCCCGGTGGTGCGAGGGCGGAAGGGCCGGCACCGGGACGTTCTCCGGCGTCTGGCGGCCGAGGGATTCGTGCGCGCCAGGATCGACGGCGAGCTCTACGAGCTCGACTCCCCGCCGGAACTCGAGCCGAAGAAGGCGCACACGATCGAGGCGGTCGTCGACCGGCTGGTGGTTTCGGAGGGGGTCCGCCCTCGTCTCGCCGACTCGGTCGAGACCGCCCTCAAGCGGGCGGACGGCCTGGTGAAGATCGTGCGCGACGGCGAGGAGATGCTCCTGTCCGAGCACTTCGCCTGTCCGGACTGCGGCGTGTCGATCCCTGAGCTGGCCCCTCGCTCGTTCTCGTTCAACGCGCCCTACGGCGCGTGCGGAACGTGCGGCGGCCTCGGTGTCCACCGCGAGTTCGACCCCGACCTCCTCGTGGTGGATGACGAGGCCCCGCTGCTCTCCGGCGGCCTGGCCTTCTGGTCGGGTCACGAGGCGGCGTACCTGCGCGAGCTGATCGGACGCATCCTGCGCGCGCACGGGCTGCCGTCGACGACCCCTTGGAAGCGCCTCCCCCTCAAGGTGCGCCGCGAGATCATGTACGGCTCCGAGGGCAAGGAATACGAGTTCGTCTTCCGGAGCGAGCGGCGCCGCTACACCTTCCGGAGGGAGTTCGAGGGCCTCATCCCGCGGCTGGAGCGAAAGCTCAGGGAGACCGCCTCGGAAGCGACGAGGGAGGAGCTGGAGGCGCTGATGTCCACCTCGCCCTGCCAGGCCTGCGGCGGGGCCCGGCTCAAGCCCGAAGCGCTCGCCGTCCGTGTCGGGGGCAAGAACATCGCCGAGGTGACGGCTCTGACCGTGGCGGAAGCGCGCCGCTTCTTCAAGAGTCTCGAGCTGACGCCGCGCGAGCGGAAGATCGCCCGGCTGATCCTGAAGGAGATCAACGAGCGACTCGGGTTCCTCGACAACGTCGGGCTGGGCTATCTGACGTTGGACCGGTCCGCGGCGACCCTTTCGGGTGGCGAGGGACAGCGCATCCGGCTCGCCACGCAGATCGGCTCGCGGCTCACCGGCGTGCTGTACGTCCTCGACGAGCCGTCGATCGGATTGCACCAGCGGGACAACAGAAGGCTTCTGGACACGCTGCGGTCGATGAGGGATCTGGGCAACACGGTGATCGTGGTCGAGCACGACGAGGAGACGATCCGATCGGCCGATCACGTGATCGATCTCGGTCCCGGGGCGGGCGAGCAGGGCGGGGAGGTGGTCGCCGAGGGGCCGCCGGACAAGATCGCGGAGAACCCGCGCTCCCTGACCGGCCTTTACCTTTCCGGCAAGCGCTCGATTCCCGTGCCACCGCGACGCGTCAAGCCGGACGGCCGGTGGCTCGTCGTCAGGGGCGCGAGGCAGCACAACCTCGCCGGCATCGACGTGCGTTTCCCGGTCGGGCTGTTCACCTGCGTCACCGGTGTCTCCGGTTCGGGCAAGTCCACGCTGGTGAACCACACGCTTTACCCGGCAGTGAGGCGCCATCTCGGCTTCGTGACCGACCGCCCGGGCGAGCACGACCGCATCGAGGGCCTGGAGTACTTCGACAAGGTGGTGGACATCGACCAGTCCCCCATCGGCCGGACCCCGCGGAGCAATCCGGCCACCTACGTCGGGGTGTTCGCACCGATCCGGGAGCTGTTCGCCGCCGTGCCCGAGGCGCGCGCCCGCGGGTACAAGCCCGGACGCTTCTCGTTCAATGTCCGGAGAGGCCGATGCGAGGCCTGCGAAGGTTGCGGCGTCGTCAGGATCGAGATGCATTTCCTCCCCGATATGTTCGTGACCTGCGAGGAGTGCGGCGGGCGGCGCTACGCTCCCGAAACGCTCGAAATCCTCTGGCGGGGAAAGTCGATCGCCGACGTTCTCGACATGACGGTGGAACAGGCCCGCTCGTTCTTCGCCAACGTCCCCCAGGTGGAACGGAAGCTGGCGACGCTCGAGGCCGTCGGCCTCGGCTACATCAGGCTGGGCCAGCAGGCGACCACGCTCTCGGGCGGCGAGGCGCAGCGGGTGAAGCTCGCCAAGGAGCTCTCCCGCCGCGCGACCGGCCGGACCCTGTATATCCTCGACGAGCCGACGACCGGACTGCACTTCGAGGACGTGCGGAAGCTGCTCGACGTTCTGATGAAACTGCGCGACGACGGCAACACGATCGTGGTCATCGAGCACAACCTCGACGTGATCAAGAGCGCCGACTGGATCATCGATCTCGGTCCCGAGGGCGGCGATGCGGGGGGGAGGATCGTCGCCTGCGGGCCGCCGGAGGCGGTGGCGCTCCACCGGGAGTCGCACACGGGACGCTTCCTGCGGCGGGTGCTGCCGGCCGTTTCGAGAAAGGCCCGCGCCTCAGGGAATCGTTGAGTGGGCGCCGTCGCAGAACGGCGCGTCGTGCGTCCGCTTGCACTGGCAAAGCGCTACCCGCCGCGGCTCCTCGATCGTGAAACGTAGGGGCCGGAACTCGGTCCCGGCGTGCGAGCCGTCGCAGAAGGGCTGTCCGGCCGATTTCCCGCACGTGCACCAGTGATAGGTTCCCGGCTGAAGTTCGAGCACGGCGGGGCGGCGGCCGGCGATCCTGGGCTCCGGCATGAACGCGTTCCTCCTTGCCACGGCACCGGACCGGTTGGCCGAGTACCGGGCAACGGCCCGACATCATAGTGCGGGATCGAGGCGGGCCACCAGGAAAGGCCCCGCGCGACCTGCTCAGCGTGCGTGAGGTCCCGGACGGAAGGTGCGCGTGCGGGAGCGAAGCGGATCGATCTCTCCTGTCGCGGCGTGCTCCGCGGCCGCGCGCTCCACGTCGGCGATCGCCTCCCTCACGTCGGGGGCGACACCGAAAACGAGGCCCCGCACCGGGGAGCGGCCCGAGGGGTCGACCAGATACAGGTTCCAGCGCACCCGAGGCCGATCACGCCCCGGGCTCGGGTAGAGAAAGACCTGGTACGTGCGGGATCCGACGGAGAAGGTCGACTCGACCCCGGTGTCGTCGAACTCGCGGACGAGACGCTCCAGATCCGCCATGCGCCGTCCTCCGGGCCCCCGCGGCGAAGCTAGGGCCGCCACCCGGCCGCTGTCCAGCGCCCGGCGGCGGCGGCGAGGCGGGGCTACCCTTGCGGGAACATGGACACGCTGTTCGGGACCCCCTTGGGCTGGTCGTGGCTCCTCGGGGCCGCGGCGGCCGTCGCCCTGGCGGGCTCGCTGCGGAGCCCCCGGATCGGTACCCGCGCCGCCGCCGCGGCGGGGCTCGGCGCGTGGCTGCTGCTCGCGGCGTTCGCCAGCCCTCTCGTCGCCTCCCACCTCGAGGAGGCGGCGGCGGGGATCGGCCTGGGCTGGCCCCCCGATCCTCCGTGGAAGGACGAGATGGCTCCCGAGGCGATCGCCGTCCTCGCCGGCGGCGTCCTCGGAGATCCGGGGCCGACCGCACCCCTGTCGGAGTCCAGCCTCCGGCGCCTCCACAGGGCCCTCGCCGTGTCCCGGCGGTGGCCGGCAGCGCTCGTGATCTTCAGCGGGGGCGCTCCCGGGCGGCCCCCGGAGGAGACCGCCGCGGGACGGATGGCCGCGGAAGCGCGCCGGCTGGGGCTGCCCGCCACCCGCATCGTCGTCGAACCGCGCTCGGCGAACACGCACCTCAACGCGGTGGAGGTCGCGCGGATCCTCAGGGCCCGCGGCCTCTCGCGGGTCGCGGTGGTCACCTCGGCCATGCACATGGCTCGGGCACGGGGCTGCCTGGCCCGCGAGGGTTTCCTGTCGCTGGCGGTTCCGGTGGCGCCGCCGCGGCGGGGCCGTTTCAAGCCCGGGCATCTCCTTCCGGACGTCACCGCACTCGCGCGCAGCGGAGCTGCCTTGCACGAGCTGATCGGCCTGGCCTACTACCGCCTGCGCGGGTGGGTGAGCGCGGGGACGGGCGCGCCTCAGGTGGACATCAGCCGGTGCAGCTGGTCGTCCCAGCCCTCCGTGAGGAGGCGGTACACCATCCCCCCGGACGCGCGAAGCCGCCGGTAGGCCTGCTTCAGGTCGAGCACGAGCGTGATGCGCCGGCTTCGCGAGCGGAGTTCGCCCTCGCGATGCGTCGCTACGGGAACGAAACCCATCACGCGCGTGTGGAACCGGTAGGGGCTGTGCGGATCGTCTTCGAAGACATCGGTGATGTAGTGGGTGTATCCGCGGGCCACCGTTTCCCGGCTCGCTTCCCGCATCAAGGCCGCCACCACCGAGACGTACCTTCGATACTCCGGCACCACCGCGAACCGGCCCACCTCCGCGATGCGATTGGTGCGGACGAAGTCCTCGACGTCGAGGCCGTTCACCGTCAGCTCGAAATCGTATTCCCGGTACAGGTCCAGCGGCGGGTCGTACAACACGCGGAGGATGCCGACGGGGCGCCGATCGACGCGCACCACGAACCAAGAGACGTCGTCACGACCGAGGTCCTCGCGGGGAATCTGCTCCTCGGGATCGTCGACCCACCTCTTCTCCCGGGCATACGTGGCTTGGAGCACCTCGACGCCGAGACGCCGATCTTCCTCGCTCTCGACACGGATCACGTCGATTCGGTGACGGAGGCTCATGGGCCATCATCCTCGCGGCCTCCCATCGCGCTCGACCGGCCGCACTCTCCCGCCGGCGATGATGCCACGGTCAGGGCGGCGGCGCCTGCACCGACAGGGGAGGCAGCGACACCTCCCGGACCGGGTAATCCAGGCCGTCGGCGGCCGTGACGGCGTAGCTCGGTACCTGGAGAAGCGCGCTTCCCGCCGCGCGGGCCTTGAACCGCAACGTCACGTAGGTGCCCGGCAGGTCCGAACCGACCGGATCGGGACCGGTCTGGCGCAGGTCCACCACGACGCGGCCGGGGGCCGTTTCCCACGCATCGAGCGCCGCCGGCGCCGTGCCCGGCGTCGTGCCCGCGGCGCGGATGGAGTCGCCGGCCGTGCCGCTCGAGAACTCCAGCACGCTGGGGTCGAACTCGAGCACGAACCTCAGTCGGACCACGTTGCAGACCGAGGACAGCGTGGCGTGGAGGCTGACGAGCTGCCCTTCCGTCGGCGAGAAGGGGACCGCGGAGAAGGCGAGCCGGGGCGCCTCGGGCCAGGGAACATCCCGGGTGACGACGATGTCGGGTTCCGCGCGGGCGGTGACGTGCAGCTCATCGTCGCCGGGCGTCCTCGGCGCCCGCACGATGACGCGGGCGCGGCCGAGCTGGTCGAGGGGTTCGCTCAGCGGGCCCAGCGGCGCGCTCCGGTCGGGGTCGGTGAACGATTCGAGGAACCCCCGGTCGGCTTCGAACACGACCTCGCCCTCGGTGACCGGCGAACCGTCGGACGCGAACAGCTGGGCGACCATCGTGACGCGTCCCTCGCCCGTCACGGGGTCGGGGCACACCGAGCCCGGCACGGCCGCGAGAGCGCCGCGGCGCATCTCCGGAGCGATGCCCGGCCGGTCGTCACAAGCGCCGGCGATCAGCGCCCCGGCCGCGAGGAGAACGGCGAAACGCGGCGGTCGGCAAGGCGTCGGCACGAGGCTCTCCTCGAAGACAGGGCATTCTTGCCGCCGGGGCATCCCGGCGCAACGGGCGTTGACGCGAGCGGCCCCGGGCGTCCAACATCGGCGGCCCCGGGGCGCGTCCCGGCGCGGTCCGGGCGGGAGGAAGCACGTGGAACAGGCCGAGCGGGAACGTCTGGACGTCGATGTCGTGGTGGTGGGGGCCGGTCCGGCCGGCCTGGCCGCCGCGATCCACCTGGTGCGGTCCGCCCGCGAGCGGGGTCTCGAGCCGCCCTCGGTGGCGGTTCTCGAAAAGGCCTCCGAGATCGGAGGGCACTCGATCTCGGGGGCGGTCATGGATCCGCGGGGGCTGGACGCCCTGATCCCCGACTGGCGGGAGCGCGGGGCGCCCGTCGAGGGTCCGGTGGAAGAGGAAGCGATGCTGTTCCTCGGGAAGCGGCGGGCCTTCCGGCTTCCGTTCGTCCCCGGGCCGATGCGCCACCACGGCGGCGTGATCGTTTCGCTGCAGCGCCTGGTCGCGTGGCTCGGAGCCGAGGCGGAAAAGCTCGAGATCGACCTGTTCGCCGGGTTCGCCGCCGCTGCCCTCCTGGTCGAGGACGGCCGGGTGGTCGGGGTCCGCACCGGCGACCGCGGGCTGGACAAGAGGGGGAGACCCAAGGGGAACTACGAACCGGGATACGACATCCGGGCGAAGGTCACGCTGCTCGCGGAGGGGGTGCGGGGAACGCTCGCCGAGCGCCTCATCCGCGAGCGCCATCTCCGGGACGGCCGGAACCCGATGATCTATGCCGGCGGGGCGAAAGAGGTCTGGAAGCTCCCCGCGGGCCGGATTCGAGGCGGCCGCGTCTGGCACACTCTCGGCTGGCCGCTGGCACGGGACACCTTCGGCGGCGGCTTCATCTACGAGATGGGAGACGATCACCTGTCGATCGGGATGGTCGTGGGACTCGACTCTCCCGATCCGAGGCTGAACGTCCACGAAAAGCTGCAGGAGTTGAAACGGCACCCCTTCGTGGCGGAGATGCTGCGGGGTGGAGAGATGGTGGCCTACGCCGCCAAGGCGATCCCGGAGGGAGGCTACTGGTCGCTTCCGAAGCTCGCCACGGACGGAGCCCTCCTTCTCGGGGATTCGGCGGGTCTCGTGAACGCCATGCGGCTCAAGGGGATCCACCTGGCGATCGAGTCGGGAATCGCCGCCGCCGAGGTCGTGCTCGACGCTCTCGCGGCGGACGACGTGAGCGCGTCACGGCTGATGGCATACGACCGGAGGATCCGCGACGGCGAGGTCGGGCGCGAGCTGCACCGCGTCCGGAACTTCCGCCAGCCGTATCAGCGCGGCCTGCTGCACGGCCTGGCGCACACGGCGCTGCAACTGGTGACCGGCGGACGCGGGCTGCGGGAGAGGTACCCGGCGGTGGAAGACCACAGGCTCACGCGGCCGGTCGCCGAATTCCCGCGAGAGGACGAGGTCCCCGCTCCCGACGGATCCCTCACGTTCGACAAGATGGCCGACGTCTACCGCTCGGGAACGCGGCACGAGGAGAACCAGCCGCCCCACCTCGTGGTCGTGGCGCCGGATCTATGCGTCGAGGAGTGCGGAAAGACCTACGGCCATCCGTGCGAGAAGTTCTGCCCCGCGGGGGTGTACGAGATCGTCCGCGGCGGGGAAGGACCGCGCCTCCACCTCAACTTCTCCAACTGTGTCCATTGCAAGATCTGCGACATCGCCGACCCGTACGGCGTGATCTACTGGACCCCGCCGGAGGGCGGCGACGGGCCCCGCTACCGGCTGACGTGAGAGGGAGCCGGCCCGGCCTCACGTGGCCGGCTGCGGGCGGGCACGGTGCAAGAGCCGCCCCACCCAACGATTGAGGGGATGTGCGCGGTCGAGAAACGGGAAGGGCGGCGGCCTCCGGATCCCGAGCCACCGGCGGATCGCCTGCAGGTCGGGATCGTCCGGGGCGACCTGCAGCCCGCGCTCGATCGTCTCCAGCGCCTTTCGGCGGAAGCCCGACTCGATTTCGAGCCGCGCGAGCAGCTCGTAGCAGCGAGGCTCCCAGAAGACCCTTCTGAGAGCGTCGCGACACAGCTCCATACCGTCCCGCCGCTTTCCGGCGACGGTGGCGAGGAGGTAGCCGTACCAGCTTTGCACCACCGCCGCGCGGGGCGGCGCCCCCGGGATTTCCCGGGTCATCTTCCACGCGGCCTCGGCCAGGGCCAGCGCTTCCCGGGGCCGGCCCGCGCGATGCGCGGCCAACGCTCGTTCGAGAGTCGTCAAGCTCGGGTGCGGCATCGGAGAACCCCGGAAGGAACGGTGTCCAGGAACGAATCTAGAGACCGCCGGCGGCCGCCGGCCACGGCGATTCCCGAAAGGACGGTTTCGATTTCGTCACCGCCCGGCGGCGGGCGGAACGAATGGCGTCCGGAGCCTCCTCCCGCTCAGCCCTTCGCCGCTTCGAGCGCCGGGTTGCGGACCACCTCGATCTCCTGGGCGAGCGTCTCCAGGCGTGAGGAGATGAGCCGCTGGACGCGAGGCGCCTTGAGCGCTCCGACGATGGCGTCCCACTGCTCGGTGAGCTGCTCCGGATCCGGTTTCTCGTGGGCCGTGACCTTCAACGCCACGACACCGCTCGCAGCGCGGATGGGGCCTGCCACCTCACCCGTCGCGGTGGTGAAGGCAAGGCGTTCCACCTCCGGGTCCCGTCCGAGCCCCTCGAGGGCGGTCCCCCGGATCACCGGCTCCGGGGTCCGGTGCAGGGAAATGCCCAGGCGCTGGGCCGCCTTGCCGAGATCCCCCTTCGCCGCCTTCAGCGCGCGCGACAGACGCTGTTCGGCCACCTCCGCGGCCTTCTCGCGGCGGTAGTCCGCGAGGACGCGCGCCCGGTTCTCCTCGAACGGCGGCAGATAGTCGGGGACGACCTCCTCGAGCACCATCACGACGTCCGCCGTGGGGACGGAGATCAGTCCGCTCGCCTGGCCGGGCTCGAGCTCGAACAGCTTGGCGACGAGCTCCGGTACGGGGCCCAGTCCGGGGAAGGTCCCGCTGCGGGGGATGAGCCCGCTGTCCTGGACCTCGAGTCCGAGCTCGGAAGCCGCGTCCGCCAGCGACTTCCCGCTCTCGACCAGCTCCGCCAGCTTCTTCCCCAGTTCCTGCCGGGCCTCGCGGAGCCTGGGGAAGCGCAGCTGCGCGCGGATCTGTTCTTTCACCTCCTCGAGCGGCTGGAGTCCCTCCTCCTGCACTTCCTCGAGGCGGATGACATGGAAGCCGTAGCGGGTGCGCACCGGGCCGGCCACCTCTCCGGGGCTCATGCCGAACACCGCCTCCTCGAAGGCGGGAACCATCTGCCCGCGCGCGAAGAAGCCGAGATCGCCGCCCTTGTCGCGAGTCCCTTCGTCCTCCGACAGTTTGCGCGCCAGCGCGGCAAAGTCCTCTCCGGCGTCGATCCTCTCGCGGATCGCCTGCGCCTTCCGGCGGGCCTCCTCGATCGCCGCCTCGTCGGCGTCCGGCTCGACGCGCACGAGAATGTGCCGTGCCCTCCGCTGCTCGGGCCGCTTGTACTGGTCCCGGTTCTGCTGGTAGTACGCCTCGATTTCCTCGTCGCTGATGTCGATCGTGGACGCCACGGCCTTGTCGGTCACAGCGACGAAGGAGGCCCTCCGCGCCTCCCCCTGGCTGTACCGGTCCCGGTGCGCCTCGTACCACGCGGCCAGCTCGGCGTCCTTCGGGTTGACATCGGGTGCCGCCTCCTCGTAGGGAAGGACCAAGTACTCGAGGGAGACCTTCTCGTTACGCCGCTCGAACTCGCGCTTCACCTGCTCGGGGGTCACCACCACGCTCGCCGCGATGAGCTGCTGCCACTTCTCCACGAGGAGGTCGCGGCGGATCGCGGCCTCGAACGCGGCGGGGTCACGGTAGGGGGGGAAATACCCCTTCATCAGCATGCGGCGATAGCGCTCCATCCCGACGAAGCTGCCGTCCTCGTTCTGGAACAGCCGGATGCCGCGGATGGCCTGGGAGACCTCCGCGTCCGAGACCCGGAGGCCGAGCCGCCGCGCGTCGTGCTCGATCAGGCGTGACCGGATCAACTCCTCGCGGGCCGCGATCATCGGGTCGAACTGGTCGCGGATCTTGCTGTACTGGTCGCCCATCAGGCGCCGGTACCGCGTCTCGATCTGGCGCCCGCGCGCCTGGCACTCGCCGATGCCGATCGGTTCGCCGCCGACGGTCGCCACCCAGGTGACCTGCATCGGTCCGCGGCCCCGGGAATTCCACCAGTCGACTCCGAAGAACAGCGCGAACGAGAGCGCGACGAGGACGAGGATCCACTTGGTGTACTTCAGGTTCTCGCGCAGCTTGTTGAGCACGGGCCGTCTCTCCGTGCGCCGCCCGGGATGTCCTCCCGCGACGCCGCCGACCGGGCAGCCTACCCGCTGGCCGGAGGTCCGGCAACTTGCCGCTCCTTCTTGGGTTTGCACCCCGGGGCCCGCCGCCCCAACTTACCTGCGAGCACCTCCGGAACCCTGGGGATGGGTTCGGAGACGGATCGGCCTGCACCGGAGACGGCCCCGGAGGGGATCGCTGTCGATGATCGCCACGCCCACCCCCCGCTCGGCCCGGCGGTTCGGCCTCGACTGGATCTACGTCAGGTACCGGACGGTGGCGTGGCTGCTGGCGCTGGTGGCGCTGGCGGCCGGGGGGGCGGCGGCGTGGCGCTGGTGGTCGGGGTCGGTCCCCGACGCGGAGCGGGCGGCGGCGGCGATCGCCTCGGCGGAGCGGGCGATCGCCCGTGCTCGAGCGGCCGGGCCGCGCCTCGCGAACCTCGAGCTGGCCGAGCACCACCTCGAGCAGGCGAAGTCGCTGGCGGCCTCGGGCAGCTACGTCCTCGCCATCGACGAAGCGGCCGCCGCCGAGGGTCTGGCCCGCCTCGCGGCTCGGATGGGAGCCGCGAAGAGCGAGGCGGTCGTCCGCGTCGCGCGGATCGAGGGGGACGTCCGCATCAAGCGGGCCGGGAACTTCCTGTGGGAGGAGGCCACCGAGCAGGTGGTGCTCTCCCAGGGGGACCAGATCCGCACCGGCCAGGGCGGCAGCGCCCAGCTCCTGGCGTTCGACGGCTCCCTGGTGACTCTGAGCCCCGGAACCCTGCTCGAGATCCGCGAGCTGCACCCGGCCGAGCCGAAAGCCGACGGGCGGGTGTCGGAGCGCCTCGCCTGGGGGCGCGTGGTGGCGGCCACCGACGATGCCCAGCCGAAAGGCACCGTCCACGAGGTGGCGACGGATCAGGCCTCCGTCCGGGCTTCCGGGGCGAGCGAGTTCGAGGTGCAGCACGACCGGGAGCGGGGCCGGTCGGAGGTGGTGGCCCTGCGCGGCAGCGTCGAGGTCGAGACCGGCGGGGAACGGACCACGGTGGGGGAGAACACCCGGCTGGCGGTGGCCCAGGGGAAGATCGTCGCGCGGGACCGGCTGCTCGAGGCGCCGAGGCTGCTCGGACCTCCGGACCAGCGCACGTTTCTCGCCTCGTCTCTCAAGGGGCTGGCGGCGAGTTGGACCGCCGTGCCGGAGGCCGATCACTATCACCTTCAGCTCTCGGACGGCTCGCTGTTCACCCGCCTGCTGCTGGACATCGAACACGTGTCGGCGACCCGCGTGGATCTGCCTCCGTTGCGGACCGGCACCTACTACTGGCGCGTCGCCGCCGTCGATCACACCGGACGTGAGGGCCGCTGGTCCGAGGTGCGCAAGTTCCGTCTGGCTGGAAGCGAGTTCGACGATCCCGGCGACAGGGAACCGCCCCCGCTCGAGATCGAGGAACTGCTGGTGGTCGGCAGCAACGCGATCGTCAACGGGCGCACCGAGCCGGGGGCCCTCGTGTGGATCGACGGCGAACGCGTCGATGTCGCCGAAGACGGGCACTTCAACTGGCTCATCAAGCTGCGGCGCGACGGAAAGAACACCATCCACTTCCTCGCCCAGGACGCCGCCGGGAACGAGACCCGGAAGGTGGGGTACGCCTACGTCGATGCCTTCTGACCGCGCCAGCGATCGCCTCGAGGCGGTGGTGGTCGGCGATCCGGCCGCGTCCCGCCGCTGGGTGACGGGCGCGGAGGCGGGCAGCGTGCGGTTCCTGAGCCCCGCCGAGGCGGCGGCCTGGCGTCCCTGGCCGATCCGGCCGCTCGTGTTGCTGGGCCCGGCGACGCCGTCGCGGAAGGAGGTCGAGGCCCTGCGGCGCCGGGCGCGGCTCGGGCGGAATCCCGGGTGGTACCTGCTGGCCCCGCCGGGTCGCGAGCGGGAGGTCGCCGCCTGGCGTCCGGTCACCGACCGCTTCCTGCCGGCACCGGTCCCCGCCGCCGTGCTCGCGGCGCTGGGAGAGTCGCGGCGCCAGGCCGCGCAATCGGCCAGGGAGACGAGGACAGAGCGCCGCCGGGCCGCCGCGCTGGCCCGCCGTCTCGACCTCCTCTCCGATACGATCCGCGCCGCCGGTTCGCTGCTCGACCCGCAGATGGTCTCCCGTTTCATCATGGACCGCGCAGCCCGGCTGGTGCGCGCCCGCCACTGGCGGCTGTATCGGCTGGACGAGCGTCACGGGCTTCTCCGGTTGGACGAGATCTCCGATGCCACCGGAGGGGATCCCGCTGAGCCACCGGCCGCCTGGCTCCCGCTGGACTGCGGCATCGCCGGCGTGACCGCCCGTTCCCGCGAGACGTTCTACGTGGCCGACCCGGCGACCGATCCCCGCGTCGACCGGGAGCTCGAGTGGCCCGGTGAGCCGCCCTCCGCGCTGCTTTCCGCCCCGCTGATCTCGCGCGGGCGGGTCATCGGTGTCGCGCTCGTCGCCGAACCCCGCGGCGGGCGGTTCCGTCCCGGCGACATCGAACTGATCCGCACGCTGCTCGAACCGGCGGCGATCGCCCTCGACAACGCCCAGCTCTTCCGGAAGCTGGAGGAGCGGACGGTCACGGACGACCTGACCGGTCTGTACAACGCCAGGTTCATGGAGAACTACCTTCGCCGGGAGACGAAGCGGGCCGTCCGCTACGGGCACCCCGTTTCGCTTCTGTTCATCGATCTCGACGGCTTCAAGCAGGTGAACGACGTCCACGGCCACATGGCGGGATCGCGGACCCTCGAGGAGGTCGGCGACATCCTGAAGCGCGACACGCGAGATATCGACGTCGCCGCCCGCTGGGGGGGCGACGAGTTCACGGTGGTTCTGCCCGACACCGGCGCCGAGGGGGCGATGAAGATGGCCGAGCGGCTGCGGGAGCGGATCAGCAGCCACCGCTACCTGGCATCGCTGGGCCTGGACGTGCGGATCTCGGCCAGCATCGGGGTGGCCGCCTTCCCCGAGCACGGCACCACGGCCGAGCAGCTCCTGGCGGCCGCGGACGCGGCCATGTACCGGGTGAAGGGGGCGGGGAAGAACGGCGTCGCCTTCGCCGAGCCGGTCCAGCTCCCCCAGCCGGCGGGTTGACGATTGTCAAGGCAGGCTGGATTGGCTACGATTTGCCCGGAACTTGCCGTATTCTCCGCATTCGACCGCGCATCGCCCGCTGGCCCGGAGGATCGTCGCGCGGACGCCCACGGGACGCTGACGGAGCTCGCGGCTGCGGCGCCGCGATGACCCGCGGCCGAGGAGGAACGCGGTGGCTTTCTGGCCTCGATCGCTGCTGTCGTTGTTCTCGAACGATCTCGCGATCGATCTGGGGACGGCGAACACGATCGTGTTCGCAGCGGGCAAGGGAATCGTCGTCAACGAGCCCTCGATCGTGGCCGTGAACCAGAAGACGGGACGCGTGGAGGCCGTCGGTCACGAAGCGAAGGAGATGCTCGGCCGGACGCCCGGCAACATTCTCGCGATCCGGCCGATGAAGGACGGCGTGATCGCCGACTTCGAGCACACCGAGAAGATGCTGGAGTACTTCATCCAGCGTGCCCACAATCGCCGTCTCGGCGTGCGCCCCAGGATCGTCATCGGTGTGCCGTCCGAGATCACGCAGGTGGAGAAGCGTGCGGTCCGCGACTCCGCCTACAAGGCGAAGGCCACCGAAGTCTTTCTCGTCGAACAGGCGACGATGGCCGCCATCGGCGCCGGCCTCCCCATCACCGAGCCGACCGGGAACATGATCATCGATATCGGCGGCGGGACGACCGACATCGCGGTCCTGTCGATGGCGGGCGTCGTCTACAGCCGTTCCGTCCGCGTCGCCGGGAACGAGATGGACGAGGCCATCATTCAGTACATCAAGAAGAAGCACAACCTGCTGATCGGCGAGCGGACGGCGGAGGAGGTCAAGATCAAGCTCGGGTCGGCGTTTCCCCTGGACGAAGAGCTGACGATGGAGATCCGCGGGCGGGACCTCGTCGAAGGCATCCCCAAGACGATCACCGTCACGGACGAGGAGATCCGGGAAGCTCTCGCCGAGACCGTCTCCGTGATCGTCGACGCCACCCGAATTGCGCTGGAGCAGATACCGCCGGAGCTTTCGGCCGATATCGGGGATCGCGGCATCATTCTGGCGGGAGGCGGCTCGCTCCTGCGAAATCTGGACGCGCGCCTCCGTGAGGAGACCGGGTTGCCGGTGAGCCTGGCCGAAGAGCCGCTTGCGGCGGTGGCTCTCGGCATCGGGAAGATGCTCACGGACTTCGATCTGTTGCGGAAAGTCTGCATCGACTGACGCCCCCGCTGGGCGGCGGGCTGCGGCGAGATGAGCGAGCGGCAATCCAGATACGTTTTCGTCGCCGCGGCCGTGTCGCTGCTGGTGCTGATGGCCGCCCAAATCCAGCGCCCGGGGGGCGGCACGGCTCTCGGCCACGCGTTGCGCGTGGCCACGGCGCCCCTCGTCCGGACCGTCCTCGGCGTCGCGCGCGGCGTCAGCGGGCTCTGGCACGGGTACATCGACCTGGTCGGCGTGCGGGCGGATCGCGACCGTCTGGCCGCCCGGGTCGCCCGCCTCGAACAGGAAAGACAGCGTTACGAGGAGGTCTTCCGGGAAAACCGGCGGCTGCGGGAGCTGCTCGATCTGCGCGGCGACGCCGGCTGGGGAGAGGGCGTGGTGGCGCGGGTGATCGGCACGGTCCCGGGGGGGCCGCTCCGCCGCGCCCTGCTGGTCGACCGCGGTTCCTCGTCCGGGGTGGCCCGCGACTGGGTGGCCGTTCACCGGGGGGCCCTGGTCGGCCGCGTCGTGGAGGTGACCGGGAGCACGGCCGAAGTCCGCCTGATCCTCGACCCCGACAGCGGCGTCGCGGTCCGCCACGAGGCCGATCGCTACGCTGGGATCCTCCGGGGAGGGAACGCCGGCACCGCCCACCTCGACTACGTCCCGCGGTTTCGTCCCGTTTCCGTGGGGGACGCCCTGGTGACGTCGGGGCTCGACGGCGTCTTCCCGCCCGGTCTTCTGGTCGGCCACGTCAGGGAGCTCTTCGCCGACTCGCCGTTGACCTGGGGGATCGAGGTCGAGGTGGCTTTCGACCCGGACCGGCTGGAGGAGCTGCTCCTGATCCCGCCGTTGGGTGGAGGACCGGGCAGCGCCGACGGAGCCGATCCGATGCGCCGGAGAGCCCCCCGATGAGCGCGCTGAGGCTCGGGGCGCTCGCGCTGGGGGCGCTGGCGCTGTCCGCCGTGATGTCCTACGTGGCGCCGTCCGGCCTGCGGCTGGATCCGCTCCTCGTCGTCGCCGTTCTCGCGGCGCTCGGGGGACGCCGCGGCACCGCGATCGGCGCCGGGCTGTTGACCGGGCTTCTCGAGGATGCCTGGGTGCGGGACCTGTTCGGCCAGCGCGCCTTCACGCACATGGTCGCGGCCTACGCTGTGGCGCTGCTCGGGTCGCGCCTCGATCTCACCCAGACCTTCCCCGCCGCCGCCGCCTACGCCGCGGCCACGGTGGCCGACTGGGGGCTCCAGATCGGCCTGGCGGCGCTGTTCGACCGGCCGGTGGGAGAGCTGCCCGGGGTCGGGATCTGGACAGCGGCCGCCGTTGGGAACATGCTGCTCGGGCTCGCCCTGGGCTCGGCCGTCGGCCGGCCCCGGTCGTGACGGACGATGCGCATCGATTACCGGCAGCTCAAGCCCTACCGCGACTACCAGCGGAACCGCATGCTGGAGCGGCGGCTCTTGCTGCTCCGCATCCTGGTGGCCGCCGGATTCTTGCTGTTCGGCGGCGTCTTCTGGTACTTGCAGATCGTGAAGGGGCGGGAGTATCGCCTCAAGGCCGAGGAGAACCGCCTGAGGCGCCGGATCGTGCGTCCGGTGCGCGGTCCCCTGCTCGACGACAGCGGCGAACTGCTGGCGAGCAACCGCCCGACCTTCTCCGTGTACCTCGACCGCCGCCGCACCCGAGACCCGTCCGCGTCGGTCCGCGAACTGGCCCGCCTTCTCGGCCGACCCGAGACTCCGCTCCTGGAGCGGCTCGAGGAGCAGGCGTCGCGACCGGCGTTCCTGCCCGTCCGGCTGCTGGAGGACGTGGACCTCGACGTCGCCGCGCGGATCGAGGCGCACCGCGCGGAGTTGGGGGCGATCGACGTGGTCGTGGAGGCGCGGCGCAGCTATCCGCTCGGACCGGCCGCGGCGCACGTCGTCGGCTACACGTCGGAGGTGACCGGCGAGGAACTCGCCGAGGAGGAGGGCCTGCTTCCCGGCGACCGGGTGGGCCGGACCGGTGCCGAGGCGGCGTTCGACAGGAGCCTCCGGGGCCGGCCCGGCATCGTTCTCGAGGAGGTCAATGCGCGCGGACGGCCGATCCGCGCCGTGGCGACCGTGCGGCGGGCGGAGCACGGGCGTCCGTTGGGGCTGACGATCGACGCCGATCTTCAGCGCGATCTCGCCCGCGAGTTCGGCCGGCGCGCGGGAGCCGCGGTGATGCTCGATCCGCGGACCGGCGCCGTGAAAGCGCTCTTCTCCTCGCCGTCTTTCGACCCGAACCTCTTCACGACCCGCCTGCGCCCGGAGGCCTGGGAGGCCCTCGCCGCCGATCCACGGCGGGCGCTCCAGAATCGGGCCATAGGAGGGCTCTATTCGCCCGGGTCGACCTTCAAGCTGGTCATGGCCGCTGCCGGTCTCGAGGAGGGAGTCGTCGAGCCCGACGAGCGGATCGTCTGCCGGGGAAGCGCCACCTTCCACGGCCGGCGCTTTCGCTGCCACCGCCGTTGGGGGCACGGCCCTCTGCGCGTGCGGGAGGCGATCGCCCGCTCGTGCAACATCTTCTTCTATAACGTCGGTGATCGGCTCGGCATCGAGCGGATCGCCGCATGGGCGCGTCGCTTCGGGCTCGGCTCCCGGACGGGGGTCCCGCTGGCCGGCGAAGCGGAGGGGCTCGTTCCCGATCCCGACTGGAAGCGGCGCACGCGCCACGAACCCTGGTTTCCGGGGGAGACGATCTCCGTCTCGATCGGGCAGGGGCCGCTGATGGTGACGCCGCTTCAGATGGCCGTCGTCGCCGCGACGATCGCCTCGGGCGGCCGCCGGCCCCGGCCGGCGCTCCACGAGCCGCCCGGCGCCCCGCCCCCGGGACGCGACGTCGGCCTGTCCCCTCGGACGCTGGAAGAAGTGCGCTCGGGGATGATCGACGTCGTCGAGTCGGAGCATGGCACGGCGCGCGCCGCTCGCATTCCCGGCGTTCTCGTGGCGGGGAAGACCGGCACGGCGCAGGTCGTCGGACTCGACGCCGGTTCCGATCCGGGGGACCACTCGTGGTTCGTCGGTTTCGCCCCGGCGGATGCGCCGGTGCTGGCGTGGGCGATCCTCGTCGAGCACGGCGGGCACGGGGGCGAGGCCGCCGCGCCGATCGCCGGCCGCGTGGTGCGGCGATACCTCGAGCGGAGAGGGCTCCTGCCTCGCGAGGGCGCCGTGCGCGTCGCACAGAGGAGGCGGCCGTGACGCTGCTCGGCGGGCGTCGGAGCGACCTGGCGACCCTGGCGCACCTCGTCGCTCTGGGTCTGATCGGCGTGGTCGCGGTGGCCTCGGCCACTCACGTCGACGGCGCCGGCTGGCTCGGGCGCGCGGGCCTCCGGCAGCTCGGGTACGTGCTGCTGGGGGTGTCGATCTACCTCGCCGTCCAGAGGATCGACTACCGCGACTGGGCGGACGCCGTGCCCCTCCTGTATCTCGGGGGGATCGCGGTGCTCGTGTTCCTCCTGTTCCGGGGCCGGCCGATCGCGGGGGCCCGATCCTGGATCGAGCTGGGATCCCTCCGAATCCAGCCCTCGGAGCCGATGAAGGCGGTGGTCTGCTTGTCCGTGTCGGCTTACCTGGCCCGCATCGCGGGGAAGCTCGACCTCCGCCGGTTGGTGAAGCTGGGCCTGATCGTCGGCGTGCCGGCGGCCCTCGTCGCCGCCCAGCCGGACATGGGCACCGCACTGACGCTGGCGCCGGCCTTCGTCGGCGGGGCGTGGCTCGCGGGCGTCCGGCCGCGGGTGCTCGTGGCGCTGGCCCTGGTGGCGGCGCTCGCCGCCCCGGCGGCGTGGTTTCTGGTCCTCAAGCCCTACCAGAAAGAGCGCATCCTCACCGTCTTCGATCCGGGCCGCGATCCCGCAGGCTCCGGTTATCAGGTGATCCAGTCGCGAATCGCGGTCGGGTCCGGCGGGGTGGCCGGCAAGGGGCTGTTCCGCGGCAGCCAGTCGCGCCTCGATTTCCTGCCGGCCCGGGAGACCGATTTCATCCTCGCGGTGATCGCCGAGGAGACGGGCTTTCTGGGAGTGCTGGTCGTCCTCGGGCTCTACTTCTCGCTCCTCCTCCGCACCTTCGGCACCGCGGCCATGGCGCGCGACACCCTGGGCACCTTTCTCTGCGTGACCGTCGCCTGCCTGTGGGCGGGACAGGTGTTCGTCAACGCCGGGATGGTGACCGGAATCCTGCCCACGATCGGAATTCCGCTGCCCGTCGTCTCCTACGGCGGCTCCTCGGTCGCCGCGACGTTCCTCGCGTTCGGCCTCGTCGGCTCGGTGCGCAGCCGGCGCTTCGTCAACGACTGACGGCCCGGGCCCGCCGGACCGAGCGCCCTCCGGAGCGCCCCGGGTCCCCGCTGTTCCGCGCTCCGCCGGGGATCAGGCGCCGTACTTCTCCAGCGTGCGCTCGAGCCACGGCAGCAGCAGGAACAGGAACCCGGCGACGGCCAGTGTCGCCACGACCAGCACGACGAACAGGTTGGTCGTCGGCTCCAGCCCGCTGATGAAGCCGGAGAGCTTCGAACCGATCGCGGTCGCCAGGAACCAGCCGCCCATCATCAGCCCGGCGTAACGGGCGGGCGAGAGCTTTGTCACCAGCGACAGCCCCATCGGGGACAGGCACAACTCGCCGGTCGTCACCACGAGGTAGGCCAGGATCATCCACCATGCGGAGACCTTGTAGGCTCCGTCCTGCGACGTCCACGCGGCGAGTGCCATGATCCCCAGGGCCGCCGCGGTGAGGCACATGCCGTAGAAGATCTTCCTCGCCGTGCTCACCACGATCCCTCGGCGCATCAGCCAGCCGAAGAATCCGACCACCAGCGGCGTCAGCAAGACGACGAACAGCGGGTTGAACAGGCCGGTGATCAACTCCGGATTCGCCAGCTTGAGGAACTTCCCGGCCGGTAGCCGCGCCTCCGGAGCCGCATTGGCGAACACCTTCCGGTGCACCTCCGGGGTGACGAGGAACACCGGCGCATCCCGCCCCTCGACGGAGCGGAGGAAGATCACCTTCCCCAACGGTACAGCGGTTTCCGGCTCGATCTGAACGGAAAGGGTCTCGTGCCCATGGGCATCCTTTTCCGTCTTGATCTTGACGTTCTTCTCGTCGTAGATCTTGCAGACCAACGCCTGCCAGTCCAGCTCCATGGGGGTGCTCTCCGGGTCGGCGGCCCGGAGGTCGGGATGCTCGGCGAGGATCCTGTCGACGGCCTGCTGGGTGAGGATCTTCGCGCCGAAAAGCGTTGCCGTGCGGTCGTCGGTGTCGACGAAGAGCTCCTCGCGCGGGCGCGGCACGTCGGGGGCGGCATTGAAGTAGTAGGACGGCATCGCCACCTGAGCGTAGACCTGTTTGAACGGCAGCCACGGCGCCACGCGGTTCGTGTCGTCCCGTGCCCAGATGGTGAACAGTCCTCCGCTCAGGTGCAGGATCATGAAGAACGTCGCCCCGGCGAGGAAGACCGGCATCAGCGCGGAAAGTCCCGGCCGCTCCTCGGGCTCCGCGGTCCTCGCCAGATACACGAAGTAGCCGATGATCGGCACGACGCCCAGCAGGAACCCGGTCGTGCTGCCGCCGAGCGTGTCGTGGAGGAACTTGACCTTCGTACCGAGGAAGTAGCCGAGGATACCGAAGAGGAGCGCCGGCAGGAGGATGACGAGGGCGACCTCCTTCAGGCCGGTCTCGCCCGGAGCGGGCTGCGATTTCCGGTCACCTCGCTCGAGCGGTTTCCAGTGACTCAACAGGATCGCCACACCCACGAGCAGTCCGATCCCGGCGGCGACGAACGCGTAGTTGAAGTTCCACAGGTTGCGGATCGGCGTCGCGACGAGAGCGGAGACCGCCGCGCCGATGTTGATGCCCATGTAAAAGATGTTGAATCCCGCATCGCGGCGCGGATCGCCGGCTTCGTACAGATTGCCGACCATCGTCGAGATGTTCGGCTTGAAGAAGCCGTTGCCGAGGCAGATCAGCACGAGGCCGATGTAGAGCGTTTGCAGGCTGCGAATGCCGAGGCTGAAGTAGCCGAGCGCCATCAGCACCCCGCCGAGGAGGATGGAGCGCCGGTAGCCGAGAACACGGTCGGCGATCATTCCGCCCAGGAACGGTGTGAAGTAGACGAAGGCCAGGTAGGTCCCGAAGATCTCGCCCGCCTGTCCGGTCGTCAGGCCCAGGCCGCCGCGTTCCCGGTCGGTGAGGTAAAGGAACAGGATGCCCAGCATCAGGTAGAAGGCCAGGCGCTCCCACATCTCGGTGAAGAAGAGCGGATAGAGCCCCTTCGGGTGTCTGTTCGCCACTTGGTCGCCTTCCTTTCCCGGGCGCGGCGACTCGGCTCGCGACCTGGGAGGCCGCTCGCGACCCCGCCACCGACGATCCCGGACGTTCCTCGGTGAGACCTCCAAGAACGATCCAGGTCAAAGGAAGGTAGCATTCTGGGTGAAAAGCCCTGGGCCGTCAACGCCCTCCGGGCCGGCGCCTCGGCAGCGGTGCCGGTGCTGGCCGAGATTGTGCCGGCGGCGGGCTGCCACGTCCTGCCGCTCGATCCGGGCGCCGGTCCCGATCGGCTCCAAGGCCCCCCGAGCCGCCTAGCCCCTTCTTCTACTGGGGGCACGCGTTTCGGCCGCACGCTGGAGCTGCTCGGCTGGGAGCGACCCGGACAGGGGCGTAGCGAATCAACTGCAACGGCGCACGGTCCACGCGCGCGTCCGGTAGGGGACGACGATTTCCTCGTGCGCTTCGACGATTTCGGCGATACGCCGCAGGATCTCCTCGAATCGCTCGGGACCCGCCTGCTCCTGGATATCGCACACGGAGCGCCACGCAGTCATGTAGCGTTCCCGGGACATCCGCTCCTCGTGCGGCGCCTCGAACAGGATCGGATCACTGAAGTGCCCGGTCGAAACGAGCACGCTCTCCCAGTCGGCCGCGTGACGCCGTGAACCGGACGAAACGCGGCGAAGATCCGGCACGATCTCCTCGATCACCGCTTCGATCCGTTCGTGCAGGGGGTGCCCGTCGATGTCCCGCGGGTTCCACAGCACGGTCAAGTAACCCCCGGGGCGAAGGATGCGGTGAATCTCGATCAGACCCGCCGGCAACTCGACCCAGTGGAAAGCCGAGGCGACCGTCACCCAGTCGAAGCACCGATCCGGAAGCCCGGTCCGCTCGGCGCGGCCGCTGTGCCAGTGGATCGGGACGCCGGCGGACGTCGCGATGCCCTCCCTCCGCATCGCGTCGTTCGGCTCGACAGCCGTCACGTCCAGGCCGTGCCGCGCGAGCATGCGGCTGAAGATGCCCGTCCCCGCGCCGATGTCGGCCACCGCCCGGACCGGTCGCTCCGCCGAGACGAACCGGATGAGGGCTTCCAGGACGCGCTCGGAGTAACCCGGACGGCTTTGCGCGTAAGCACGCGCCAGGGTCGTGAAATCGCCGCTCGGTCTGGCCATCGTCATCTCCTGGTGCAGGCCGACAGGAACGACTTCCCCTCCCGGATCCACCGTTCGTAAAGCTCGAGATCGCCCGGCCGATCGACCTCGATCCAGCCGCCGCGCACCGGAACCGCGGCGACGCGGACATCGTCCTCGATCAGGCGATCGAGCAGCGTGGTGACATCGAGGCCGTCGGTCTCGCGGCGGCCCCATCTCGCGAGCCGCTGCTCGATTCGCCGCCATCCCTCGGGCGTGAGGCGGAAAAGCCCCATGTACTGGGCCTCGATCTCCGCGATTCGGCGCGGGCGGTGGCCGATTTCGGCGACGGAGCCGTCGGGAGCGAAGCGGAACGTTTCGGCGTCCGCCAGCGGATCGTCGAATCGTGCCTCCCACAGCCGTCGCCACTCGAGATCGCAGGCGACCGCGATCTCTTCTTCACACTCGGCCAGCCGGCGCAGCACGGACGGCGCGCAGATGACATCGCCGTAGCTGATCACCGTCGGGCCTTCACGCAGCCAAGGCGCGGCGCAGGCGAGCGAGCGGACCATCTGCGTTCGCGACCATTCGGGATTCTCGAACAGGTCGACCCCCAGGTCACGCAGCTGTCCGCCGAGATAGCCGCTCACGACGGCGACGGGGTGCACGCCGGCCTCGCGAAACGAGTCGAGCTGGTGGGCGATCAGCGGTTTTCCGGCGAGCGGCACCAGCGCCTTGGGGCGGCGCGACGTCAGCCGGCCCAGACGCGAACCCCGCCCCGCCGCAAGAATCAGCCCGCGCGTCCCGCGTCTCATCGAAGTTCTCCGAGGATATGCCCGGCCAGCGTGTCGGGGTCGAACCGATCCTCGACGTCGATCACCAGATCGGGACGGCGCGGTTCCTCCCATGGCAGATCGACGCCCCACACGTGCCGGATCTCGCCGCGGCGGGCTGCGGCGTAGATTCCCTTGGGATCGCGGGCCTCCAGCAACGCGAGCGACGCCCGCAGGTAGATCTCGCGGTAGCGGGGGATGTGATCGCGGTTCCAGCTCCGCACGTCCTCGAACATCGAGATCGTGCAGCAGACGACGTCGGCGCCCTGGGAGGCGAGCAGCCGGCACAGCCTCGCGTTGCGCATCGCGGAGCGATGGCGATCGGCCATGTCGTGTCCGAGATCGGCGGCGATGGCCTCCCGCAGTGAGTCGCCGTCGAGCAGGAGCGCCGGCCGCCCGGCGGCGCGCAGGCGATCCACCAGCGCGCGGCCGAGCGTCGTCTTGCCGGCGCCGGAGAGCCCCGTGATCCAGTAGACGGTGCCTTCGGAGGCGCCGGGGCGTCCCGGTCCGCCGAACAGGCTGTCTAGGAGATGCCGGTCCGCGGCAGCCGGTGATGGCTCTCGCTCGGGATGCCACTGGATCGCCGCGAGCCGCCCGTCGCGCGTCTCGATCGCCTCGATCACCCCGTCGGGAGAGCGTGCGCGGACGAGGAGTTGCGGCGGGGACTCCAGGACACCCCAGTCGTGGTAGCTATTGACCTCGGCCGGGACGCCGTGGCCGTCCAGGAGATGCCGCGTTCCCGCGTGACCGGCGACACGCTCGATCCGGGCGCCGTGGTGAACGGCGATGAGTTGAAGGCCGCGGCAGACGCCGAGAACCGGCCAGCGCTCGCGCTCGGCGCGCTCGATCAGTATGCGCTCGAGAGCATCGCGCTCGGGAGCGTCGCCGCCGGCCCCGGCGAGGTCGTTCCCCCCGGTCAGGATGATTCCCGCGAGCGGAAGCCGGTCGAGAAGCGCCTCCGCCGCCGCAGCGTCGTTGGGCAGAGGCACTCCGGCGAGACCGCAGCGGGCGAGAAAACGGTGCCAGCGCCGCTCGAGAGCGTCACGCCTCTCGCCACGCGCGTCGGCGTCGATCCGCTGGGTCAGGCCCACCAGCTTCATCTCAGGATCCTCACCTGTCGCGCCGAAGCGTCGATCTCGAGCTCCCGGGCGGCGGCATATCGGCGGTAGAGCTTTTCGCCGGCCCCGACGACGGCCGGGATACCCAGCTCGCCGGCGCGGATCGCCATGTGCGAGTTGATTCCGCCGTACGCGGTGACGAAGCCGGCGATCCCATGGGTGAAGATCCAGTCGAACCCGGGATCGGCGCGCGGGAGGAGGAGGATCGCCCCGCGCAGCTCCGAGGGAGGAGCGTCGGCGAAACGCACCGGCCCGGCCGCTCTCTTCTGGGTGATGAAGTTCGGCTCCGAGGGCGGGAGGTGAAAATCCCAGACCTCGCGCGGATCGACGATCAGCGGCGGCAGGACGATTTGCCGCGTCATCTCGTAGCGGCGCCGGCCATGTTCGGCCGATGCCCGCAGCGCTTCGGCGATGTCTTCGCACGAAGACACCGCTTTCTGCACCGCCTGGATCGTCACGAAGGAGGCGTCCTCGAGGTCGAGCCCGCAGTGCTCCGCGAGGCGTCCGAGGAGCACGAGCGCGTCGCTGAGGCTGCGGGTGAAGACGAATTTGGCGTATTCGCGACCCTCGATCGCGCCCCGGATGAACTCGAACAGGCCGAGCACGTCCTTGCCGAGCCCGTGTTCGCTCAGAAGCTTCTCGATGCGCCCGAGCTGGCCGAGATCGAGGGTGAACCGCTTCGTCGCGCGCGGCGGCGGGGCGGTGTGACAGAGGTACCGCTCCGGGGCCTCGTCGTAGCGAGGCGAGAGGATGTCGTAGGTGCCGGGGCGGAGGTGCCCGTAGCGAGCCAGGAACGCGGCGCGCGGGAGAGTCGCCAGATCGCGGGCCATGCGCGAGCCGACCGTTTCCACGCTCTCCATGAACAGGGCGTACTCGCTCTCGTCGAGGACACCCAGTGTCACGAGGGAGCGCAGCATCTGCACGGCGATGAACGCGGCGCGTGCGAGTCCAGCGAAGGGAAGCGTTCCGTATCGCTTGCAATCCTCGAGCAGCCAGAAGATCTTCTCCGGAAGATCGAGGTCGGACTCGAGGATGATCTCGCGCCTCTTGACCAGCTCGTCGAGCCGCCTCCGGTCGGAGAGCCAGAGGCCGTTCCGATGGTCGATGATTCTCCGCGTCAGATCCCTCAGGTCCTCGGCGAGCCGTTCGCGGTCGCCGGCGGTGAACCCCGCCTCGTCGAGGACCCGCATCCTCTCGTGAAGATCGAATGTGTAGCAGGAGAAGATGATCTCGAACTCGACCTTGTCGTGCTCGTCAGGGTTCGCCACCAGGCGATCGATGTAGTGGTTGACGAGCCGCCGGGCCAGGTCCGGGGCGGTCGTTGCCGGAAGGAACGAGTTGAAGGACACCCTCACGTCCACATAGGGAAGGCCGGCGATGTCGACGAGCAGGGGAAAGCTCCGCAGGTTGCGGTAGCCGTAGTTGTGACGCTGGTAGGCCCAGATGCTGTCGGTGACCAACTCGCGGTACAGCGAGAGCGCCAGCGGCCGCGGGCGGATGCCGATGATCTCCGCGGGGTTCCAGTCCGGCATCACGCCGAACACCGTGCGGTCACCGTAGAGGTAGGGATGGGGTCGCTGCCATTCCAGCAGGCGCCGGGCGACGCGGGCGAGGACGGCTGCCTGCTCGCCGGGGGGCCGTGCTGCGGCGGTCGCAGCGGTCAGTGGTCGGACCTGGAGCAGGACGAGCCGGCCGTCGTGCGTGAGCGCGAACTCGAAGTCGAGCGCCTCCTCGCCCAGTCGTTCGATCAGCTCGTCAGCCAGCGCGACCACGCGGTCCAGCGGTTCCGGCGCCGGAACCGGCGACCGGCGGAATCGGTACCAGGTTTCGAGCTCGTTGCTCCGTCCGGAGGTGACGGCGTCTGTCGTCCCGCTCTTGTCGTCGTAGTTGACGACCAGGTAGTCGGCGCCGGTGTTGGGATCGCGCGTGAAGGCCACGCCGGCGAGCGCGACCCGCTCGAGCCAGGGCTGGACGAAGATCTCGTCCCTTCCCTGCGGGTCGTCGAGGCTCGCCGCCACGCGGTCGATCGCCGCCGCCAGGCCCTCCTTGCCCCGAACGCCGGCGACCGACGCGTAGTGGCCGGCCAGGGCGGTGCGCCGGCCGTCCTCGGCCAGCGCGCTGCTGCGGGCGATGAGCGGCCCCGCGCCCCACGGTTCGGCGAGCACCGCCGCCAGAATCCGCTCGCGGCCGCGCCGCCATTCTGCGGCGCTGAAGCGATGCTGCGGCAGCACCTCCGCGTGCTCGAGCTTTCCGGCAAGCCGCTCGAGCGTCCGGGCCTTCCCGGAGAGCAGGACGCTCACGCGAACACCTCCTCCCGCCGGGGGGCGCGGAGCTCCGCCTGAATCCGCTCCGCGGCGGCCGCCAGGTCGGGCACCACCAGATCGGCGCGCGCCCGCACCGCCTCCGGCAGGCCCGCTCCGTGGCCGGTGAGCACGAGCACCGAGCGGGCGCCGACAGCGTGCGCCAGCTCGACGTCGCAGGCGTTGTCGCCGATGATCCAGGACTCTTTCGGGTCGAAGCGCAGCTTCGCCGCTGCCTGCCACACGAGGCCCGGCTGCGGTTTGCGGCAGGAGCACCCCCGCTCCGGCCGGTGCGGGCAGACGAAGATGCCGTCCAGCTCGGCTCCGTGGCGAGCCAGCTCCTCGATGAGCCGGCGGTGAATCGCGCGCAGCCGCTCCCACGTCAGGAGCCCGCGTTCGATCGGGGACTGGTTGGTCAGCACCGCGAGGCGGTATCCGGCCCGCCGCAGGCGGGCGAGCGCCGCGCCCGCCCCCGGAAGCAGTCGCAGGCGTGACGGTTCGGTGAGGTAACGCTCCTCCTGCACGACGATCGTCCCGTCGCGGTCGAGCAGCAACACCGGTCCGCTCATCGCACGCCCCCGGTGCCGGCGAACATCTCTTCGGCCGCGCGATAACTCTCCGGTGTGCCGATGTCGACGAAGCGGCCCTCTCCGACCGCTGCCACGAGTCCCCGGCCGGCCCACGCGGCGAGCACCTCGTCCTCGAGCGACACGGGGCGGTCGTCCGGAATCGCGGCGAGGATCTCTGGGCCGAGCAGTGCTGCTCCTGCCGAGATCAATCCCGGCCCGCGCTGCCCTTTTTCGACGAACCGCAGCACCCGGCCGGCCGCGTCGGTCTCGAGCGCTCCGTAGCGTCCGGTGTCGGGGACCCGAACCGCGAGAAGCGCCCCCGGCGCCCCCGCCGCCGAGGCGGCCGCGAGCAGCGGGGCGAGGGGCGCCTCGAAGTAGGTGTCTCCGTTGAGGACGAGGGTGCGTTCGAGACCGAACCGCCGCCGGGCGAGCGCGACGGCGCCCCCGGTACCGGCCGGCTCGCTTTCGTGAGAGAGCGCGAGCTCGACCGGTCCGCTGTACCGCGCCGCCCAGCGGGCGACCTGATCGCCCATCACGCCGGTGCAGAGAATCGCCCTGACGATTCCCTCCGCCGCCAAACGCTCCAGGAGGTGCTCGAGGAACGGCCGTCCGGCGATCTCGGCCAGCGCCTTCGGCCGGTCGGGGACCGCCGGCCGGAGGCGGGTTCCCGCTCCTCCGGCGAGAACCAGCGCCGGGATCTCGGAGAGCCGTCGCGGCCACGTGGCGGGCCCGGTCATCGGCTCGCCGCGATCAGACCGCCGCCGGCTCCAGCTGCGGGCGCCCGAAGCGTTGCGCCTGGACGGGCGGGGCGTTGCGGTGAGGAGCGGCTGCGAGCATCCGGAGGCCCTTGACGAGCTCGCGGATACCGTCGTCGAGGCTGCGGCGCGCCTCGAAGCCGGCCTGCCGCAGGCGCTCGTTGGAGACGATGTAGTTGCGGCGGTCGGGGTCGGTTCCGTACTCCGCGAAGTGGACGTAGAAGCCCGGCACGTGCGCTCGGATCTTCTCGGCCAGTTCGGCCTTCGAGCAGTTGGCGTCGTCGAGGCCGACGTTGTACGGCCTGCCGGCCATCTCCTCGCCGTGCTCGAGCGCGAACGCGAAGCAGTCGGCCACGTCGCGCACGTGCACGTAGTTGCGCTTGAAATCCTTTTCGAAGATGACGATCGCTCCCTCGGTGATGGCCGTCCAGACGAAGTGATTCACGAGAAGGTCGAGCCGCATCCTCGGCGACATGCCGAAGACGGTCGCCAAACGCAGCGTGATGGCCCCGCCGCGGTCGAGCAGGATCCGCTCGGCCTGCACCTTGGTGCGTCCGTAGAGGGAAATCGGCTCCAGCGGCGTTTCCTCGGTGCAGAAGACCTCGCCCGACTTCGTTCCGTAGCCGCTGTTGGTGGTGGGGTAGACGATCAGCTGCTCGCGCGACGTGCGCTCGGCGAGCATCCGGATGGCGTCGACGTTGACGGTTCGGGCGCGCCACGGATCGGCGTCGCAGGCGGGGGCGCCGACGACCGCGGCCAGCGGAAGGATGGCGTCGGCCCGCCGGGCCAGCGGGAGGACGACCCGCTCGTCACGCGCATCGCCGTAGACGAACTCGAAGCGCGGGTCGGACGCCACGTGGGCGAGGGAAGGGACCCCGTGCACGAGGGCGTCGACCACGGTGACCTCGTGGCCGTCGCGCAGCAGCCGCTCCACGAGGATGCTTCCGACGTAGCCGGCGCCTCCGGTCACCAGCACGCGCATGTCTGTCCTCCTCGCCGGGACCGGCGAAAAACGCCGCGATCCCGTGCGGTCCCGTGCGGACCCCCACGGAACCCAATCTCGGTTCCGGCCGCCCGCGCGGCAAGCGGCGTCAGGCGTTCCCGGTCTCGGCGCCGGCGCACACCGCGACGTTCCATCCCCGGCGGGCGACGGCGTCGAGCCATGCGTCCGGCCGCTCCGGCGCCGCCAGCAGGGAGGCCGCGTCCAGCACCGCCGAGCTGCTCAACAGCACGACCTCTCCGGCGCCTTCCCGGACGCGCAGGGCCCCGGTCCGCTCCCCCGCAAAGAGTCGCTCGGCGAGCTCCTCGAGCCGGCGTGCGGTGAGGCGGGCGCCGGCGGGCATCAGCGCGACCGCCCGGTAGCGCCACGGCCAGCCGTCGGACATCACCTCCGGGAGCGTCCACGAGGGGGGGTCGGCCGGCGGGCCGCCGGGGACATCGGGAATCCCTTCGTCCGCGCGCACGACGGCGAAGCGCACATCGCGCCGCCGCGGCCGCTCCTTTCGGAGCTCGGCGACACTCGCTGCCGCTCGGCCGGGATCATCGCCCCGCACGATCAGCGCCAGGATTTCGTCCAGCCGCGGCGCTGCGATCCGAGCTTCCCGCCGGCGGGCGTTCTGCTCCGCCCACAGCGGGTCGTACGCGCGCAGGATGTGCTCGTTCTCGCGCTTGGCTCGCCGCGGATCGCGGCGCTCGCAGCTCGTGGGCGAGTAGTAGTAGACGCCGAGTGTCTCGGGTACATGGAGGAAGACGTCCTCCCGCGCGAACCGCAGCCACATCTCCCAGTCTCCCGCGACGTCGAGAGTGGCGTCGAACAGGCCGTGCCGGTGGTGCAATTCCTTGCGCCACATCGGCTGCGGTCCGACGGAGCAGTGCGCGAGGAGGTCGAACAGCGTGAACTCCTCGAGGCGCTTGAGCTTCTCGAACGGAGCTTCGTCGAAGCGCGCGTTCTCGCGCACGGTGACCCAGAAGTCGGCGTAGACCAGCCCCACGTCGGGCCTCGCGTCGAGCACGCGGGCCAGTCTTTCGAGCGCTTCCGGGTGGTGCCGGTCGTCGGTGTTCGCGAGCGCCAGATAGGGCGCCCGGGCGAGCGCCGCAGCCCGGCTGAAGGCGGCGTGTGACGTCTCGCGCCGGTCGGTTCGCAGGTAGACGATGTTCGGGTGGCGCCGGAGACGGTCGAGCACGATCCGCCCCTCGCCCTCCGGCGAGGCGCTGTCGACGACAACGATCTCGAGGCGCGGCCCGAGCGACTGGGACAGGAGATCGTCGAGCAGACCCTCGATGAAACGCCGGGAACGCCAGACGGAAACGACGGCGGTCACCGCGTAGTCGATGCGCTCGTGACCCTCCGGCACGACCAGCGTCTCGACGGAGGCCGGCGCCGCGGGTGGTCCGAAGGGCGGTGCGGCCGGGGGGAGCTTTGCGGCGACGCGCGGAAGATCGGGAAGGTCGGCGCAGCGTCCCTCGAGATCCAGCGTCGCCCCGATCCCTCCCTTGGGCGCCCGCTCGCAGCGGCTCTTCAATCCCTCGAGGGGACGGACGACCCGCCCGCGCCCGGCGAGCGCCTCCAGCTCGCGCGTGGCCGGTCGGAGCAGCACCGTGTTCCGGGCCAGGTCCTCGAGGAGCCGCTGGGCCTCGTCGAGATCGTCCGGCTCGCCGCGGCGGAGCAGCGCCGCAGCGAGGTTCCAGCGAAAGAAGGGAAATTCCGGATCGAGTTCGACAGCGCGCCGGTGATGGTCGAGATCACCGCCGGCGAGTCCGAGCAAATCGTGCAGGGAGGCGAGGATCAGCCGGACCAGCCGCCCGGGATCTCCGTTTCCCTGGACCATGCGCGTGGCCTCGTCGAAGTAGGCGCGATAGTCCGTATGGGTCGGGAAGAAGTCCCAGGGATAGATGTCGTCGAGAGGGTCGACGGTCCAGCTCTCGGCCGGCCGATCCAGCGTCTCCTCGGCGACGCGCCGGGCCCGTGCGATCTCGGCCAGACGCCCGTAGTGGAAGGCCAGCCGGACGAAGTTGAAGCGGTGGACGAGATTGTCCGGCTCG